>JANOGS010000193.1:0-12987 GCA_031414115.1 Novosphingobium sp.
GGCGGCGGGGTGCCGTGCCTGATCGCGGTCCACCAGGATGCCACCGGCAACGCCCATGACGTCGCCCTCGCCTATGCCAGCGGCGTCGGCGGCGGGCGCTCGGGGATCATCGAGACCAATTTCAAGGAGGAGTGCGAGACCGACCTGTTCGGCGAGCAGGCGGTGCTTTGCGGCGGGATCACCCACCTGATCCAGGCCGGGTTCGAGACCCTGGTCGAGGCCGGCTACGCCCCCGAAATGGCCTATTTCGAGTGCCTCCACGAAACCAAGCTGATCGTCGACCTGCTCTATGAAGGCGGGATCGCCAACATGCGCTATTCGATCAGCAACACCGCCGAATACGGTGACATCACCACCGGCCCGCGGATCATCACCGCCGAGACCAAGGCCGAGATGAGGCGGGTGCTGGCCGACATCACCAGCGGGCGCTTCGTCAAGGCTTTCGTGCTCGACAACCGCGCCGGCCAGCCTGAGCTGAAAGCAGCGCGCAAGGCCGCCGCCGCCCACCCGATCGAGCAGACCGGCGCCCAGCTGCGGGCAATGATGCCGTGGATCGGCGCCAACAAGCTGGTCGATCAAGCGAAGAATTGACCCGGTTCCTCTCTGGGGGCAGAATGCAGATGTCCCTCGTCCCCTCTGCCCCCGGAGTATCCTCATGGCCAAGACCCTGCCGCTCGCCGGCGCCGCCGCGCTGCTGCTCGCCCTGCCGCTGACTGCCCAGACTGCACCGCAGAAGCCCGGTGCGCCCGATCCCAGCCGGATCACCGGCGGCACTTATCAGGCCGATCCGTTCCACACCGTGGTGACCTGGGAAGTCGATCATCTCGGCTTTTCGCCCCTTCCGGGGCTGTTCGGGGACATAACCGGCACGCTAGTGCTCGATCCCAAGAACCCCGCCGCGGCCAGGGTCGATGTAACCATACCGATAGCCAAGGTTGCCACGTCAACCGGCCAGTTCACCGGCCACTTTCTGCGCCCAGGCAAGGATGGCGGGAAGCCCGATCTGTTTGGCGCCAATCCCGCACCCGCCAGGTTCGTTTCAACAAAGGTCGAGGTTCACGGGAAGGATCATGCGATGGTCACCGGCGATCTCACATTGATGGGTGTGACCAAGTCGGTGGTGCTCGACACCAGGTTTTACGGTGCGGGCAAGGCTCCGCCCTTCATGGGCGGCAAGGAAAACGTCGGCTTCGCCGCCACGACGACGCTCAAGCGCAGCGAGTTCGGGATCGGTTACGGTGTACCGATGGTCTCGGACGAGGTCTCGCTCAAGATCGACGCGGCGTTCGCCAAGTAACGGCGATGCGTCGCGCTTTCGCCATTCTCGCTGTCGGTCTGGCCCTGGCTGGCGGCACCGCGCTTTGGAGCGCCCCGCGCGAGCTGCCGGGACAAGCGGACCGGACGCGGATCGTCGCCGGAACCTATCAGGCCGATGCCAGCCACACGCTGATCGCCTGGCGGGTCGATCACATGGGCTTCAATGACTACTTCGGGCTGCTGGGTGAGATCAAGGCCACCCTGGTGCTCGATCCGGCCAAGCCCGAGGCGGCGCAAGTGACCGCGCGGATCCCGCTTGGCAAGATCCTGACCGCCAGCGCCGCGCTTAACGGTGAGCTGTTGCGGGCTGCACCGCCGCGCGGCAAGGCCGGTGGGCAAGGCGGCAAACCGCGCTATTTCGGCCCCAATCCAGGCGAGGCGGTGTTCACTTCCAGCGCGGTCAAACCGGGTGCCGATGGCACGACGGCGATGATCGAAGGCACGCTGATGCTTAACGGCAAGAGCCGCCCGGTGACCATCGCTGCCAAGTTCGCCGGAGCGGGCAAGAACCCCTATACCGGCAAGCAGACCCTGGGCTTCCACGGCACCGCGCAGATCAATCGCTCCGAATTCGGGCTTGATGCCGATATGGGGCTGGTCGGCGACAAGGTCGGCCTGACGATCTCTGCGGCGTTCGAGCTGCAGAAACCCTAACGCATCAGCGCAAAGGCGGTCCGCAGCTCAGCCACGAACAGTTCGGGCTGTTCCCAGGCGGCGAAATGCCCGCCCTTCTCCATTTCGCCCCAGTGGACCAGGTTCTTGAAGTTCCGCTCGGCCCATTTTCGCGGAGTGGGCAGGATTTCCTTGGGGAATGCGCTCACCGCCACCGGCAGCGCAATTTCGTGCGGGGCGAAGGCGGCAAAGCTCTCCCAGTAAAGCCGCGCCGAGGAGGCGCCGGTCGCCGGCAGCCAATAGAGCATCAGGTTGTCGAGGATCTGATCGCGCGACAGCGCATCGAACGGCGATCCGGAATTGTCAGTCCAGGCCCACATCTTCTCGAAGATCCATCCCGCCAGCCCGACCGGCGAATCGACCAGGCCATAGCCGACCGTCTGCGGCCGGGTGCGCTGCTGGGTCGAATAGCCCGAATCCCAGTCCTGATAATGCTTGAGCGCGGCCAGCGCCTTGAGCTCGGCTGGCGAGGGGTTCGCCAGATCTTCAGGGATCGGCCGCGCGATCGGCATGTTGAGGTGGATGCCAGCGCAGCCGGCGGGCTTTTGTACCCCGATCGCGTTGGTCACCGCAGAGCCCCAGTCGCCGCCTTGCGCCACCCAGCGCGTGTAGCCGAGCCGCGTCATCAACTCGCCCCAGGCCCGCGCAATCCGCTCCACCCCCCAGCCAGCTGCAGCGGGCTTGCCGGAAAACCCGAAGCCCGGCAGCGACGGTGCGACCACATGAAACGCCTGGGACTGATCTTCGGGATTGGCCAGCGCCTCGATCACTCCCATGAATTCGATCACCGAACCCGGCCAGCCGTGAGTGATGACCAGCGGCATGGCATCCTGGTGCGGAGAGCGGACGTGGAGGAAGTGGATGTCGAGCCCGTCGATTGCGGTGACGTGTTGCCCCAGCCCATTGAGCCGCGCCTCGCAGGCCCGCCAGTCATAGCCCTTGCGCCAATAGCCGACGAGGTCTCGCAACTCGGCCAGCGGCACCCCTTGCGACCAATCGGTAACGGTTTCCCGCTCAGGCCAGCGGGCACGATCGATCCGGGCGTTGAGGTCGTCGAGCTGATCCTGCGCGATAGCGAGCGTGAAGGGGCGAATCTGGGTCATGCCAGCCAGCCTAGGGGAAGTGCCGGCATCAGGGAAAGGCCTGATCCATCGATTCGCTTCGGGCCGTAAACCACACACCCTGACGCACGGCGGTTGAACGAAACCGGGCGCGGTCTCTTGGTTAAGCGGCGTTGGGCACATATTGCAGGACGATCGAAACCATCGACAGGCGAAAGCCCTGCGCCAAGGGAGACGAATTTCATGATGAGGGCAGCAGCCAAGTTCCTGTTTTTACCAATGGTCTTTGCCGCGAGTACGGCTTTTGCCCAAAACAACGTCGAGGCTCCGCCTGCCGCCGATGTCGATACCACCGAGTTCGAAATCGCCACTGGCGCCGATTATTCGACTGGCGACTATGGAGCGGTCGATGACACCACGGTGTTGAGCGTCCCGGTCGACCTCAAGTTCACAGCGGGCAAGTTTCGCGCCCAGGCCAGCTTGCCCTGGGTCCACATCAAGGGCCCCGGGCAGATCGTCGGCGGGGTGATCGTTTCGGCCCCCGGCGGCGTGGTCACATCACGCTCCGGCCTTGGCGATCTCAACCTTTCGGCCGCCTATGCGCTGACCAGAGATCACGGCGCGATGCCGATGATCGAGCTTGGCGGTTCGGTCAAGCTGCCGACCGCCAAGACCACGATCGGCACCGGCGAGATGGACTATTCGGCCAGCGCCAGCGTCTACAAGACCGTGGCCCCCAGGCTGATGCTGTTTGGAACGCTGGGCTATTCGTGGCTTGGCAGCCCCGCGCAATATCAGCTCGAACACGGGGTCAGCGCCTCGGGCGGGTTCAATTTCCGCCCCGCCGACAACCAGAACTACGGCGTCAGCGCCGCCTGGCGTGAGCCGGTTGCGGTCGGGCTCGACGGGCAGGCCGTGGTTTCGCCCTACATGACCTACCGGGTCAGCCAGCGCATCGGCCTGACCTTCTATGGTATGGCCGGATTGAACGACGCCAGTCCGCAGCTCGGCGGCGGCCTGCGCCTCAGCGTGTTTCCGTAAGACAACAAAACAACCAAAGGAGTGACCAACATGGCTCGCAATACTCTCCGTTTCGCCGCGATCGGCATCGCCCTCGCCGCCTCGGGCGCCGCGCTAGCAAAACCAGGCGGCGTACCGGTCGGCCCGCCTGCCGGGATTCCGCACGGTCCGCCGCCCGGTGTCGGCGGCGGTGCACCTGCCGCGGCGACGGCGCGCATTCCCAATGTCCCCGCGGTACGTGCCCCGGCGGCGGCAACCGTGCGCGTGCCGCAAGGCAACGCCAATGGCCATGCCGCCCGCGCGTCCGGCGGGTCCCCGGGCAACAGCGCCGACAAGGCCGCTACCGCCCCTGGCCTCGCCCAGACCCCCAAGAATATCCAGCGCGGCGCCTCGCTGCTCAAGAAGCTCAACGCCGCTCACGCTTCTGACCGGGCGCTGGAACGGGCTTCGGACAAGTCAATCGTCGGCGCGATTGCCGACTATAAGGAAGACTCCAAGCAGGCTCTGGCCGATATCGAAACCTATACCGACAAGGTCGCGGACGGGCTCGAAGTTGTCGCCGATGCGCAAAGCGCGGTGACCGACGCGCAAGGCGATGTCACCGCCGCTCAGGGCGCGGTTACCACCGCCCAGACCGAGCTTGACGCAGCCAAGGCGGCAGTCCCGCTTGATCAGGCGGTGGTCGATGCCGCGCAGCTCAAGCTCAATACCGCCAACACCACACTGACCAATGCCAACACCGATCTGGCCACTGCCAACACCGATCTGACTAAGGCGCAGAATGCGCTGGCAGCCGATCAGGCCAAGCTGGCCGAGGCCGAGTTGCAGCTCGATACTGCCAAAACCGATCTTGCCGACAGGTCGGGCGTCGAGCTGACCGACGATGTGGTTGAAGAGCTAAACGACCTTCTGGATATCTGATCCCGGCGGTCACCCCGGGTCGAGCGCAGCTTTCGCAGCCGCCTCGGCCCGGGGGATCGGGCCCGTTGCGGCGACGTCTACTCGGCCGCCCGTTTGTAGATGCTGCTGAGCGGCTTTTCGAACAGCTTCATCACCATCGGTTCGAAAAAGTCGAGCGGCGCGGAATCATAGTCCGGGTCGAACGCCGGGCAATCGTACTTCTCGATGAATTCCGCTGTCGCTGCGTAATGCTCGTGGCCCTGGAACTTGTCGCGCATGTCGCGGTCAAGCCCGATATAATGGAAGAAGTTGTAACCCTGGAAAATCCCGTGATGCTGGGTGATCCAGTGCAGTTCGTCCGAAACGAACGGCTTGATGATCGCCGCAGCGATATCGGGATGGTTATAGGCGCCCAGCGTATCGCCGATATCGTGGAGCAGGGCCATGACGACATAGTCCTCACCCCGCCCGTCGCGGTGGGCACGGGTTGCGGTTTGCAGCGAGTGAGTCAACCGGTCGACCGCGAAACCGCCGCAATCCCCGTCGAGCAAGCGCAGATGATCGAGCACCCGGGCGCCGCCAGTGGCCTGGAACGGGCGCATATGGGTCCTGATGATATCCCAGTCGTCCTGGGTGCCCTCGGTCATGGTGTGAAACTGGGCGGTGCGATCCATCAGGTCTTCGTTGGACATCGTGCTCTCCTTTCAGCGCCATTGCCGCTACCTCAGCAGTCTAGCGCGGGAACGCCCGGCATGAGAAGCGCTATTTAGGTAGCAGCCAGCGCTGCTCGCGTCGCCGCTTCCACCTTGGCCCGGTCTGCCAGCAGCATGGTGGCCGAAGCCTTGGCCAGGACAGTGCCTGCTTCGTCCTTCAGATCGCCCTCATAAAAGCAGGTCTTGCGGCCATGCTTTACCGCCCAGCCCGCGGCGAAGACCCTTCCCGGGCGGACCGGGGCGAGGAAGCTGACTTTGATCTCAAGCGTCATGGGCGTCACGTCTTTGCTGGCCTTGCCAATCGCTGCATGGGCCATGGCGGCGTCGATCCAGCCGGTGACGAAGCCGCCCTGGACCACCCCGCCCGAATGGCACTGCGCTGCCTTGGCTTCGTATTCGAGCACTGCGCGACCCTCGTTGCCGAATTCGACAAAGCGGACCAGACCCATGACTTGTTGGAGGAGATCTTCGGCCATCAGTTCAGCGCCGCATAGATCAGGGTCCGCAGCTCGCGTCGCACCGGGTAAGTGCTCGAAGGGCCAAGCTGGGTCATGAACACCATGTGGATCTGCTCGACCGGATCGACGAAAAAGGCGGTTGAATACAACCCGCCCCAATAGAATTCACCCTTCGATCCCGGCAGCATCACCGCCGCTGGATCGATATTGACCGCGAAGCCGAGTCCGAAGCCGACCCCGGCATTGGTCGCCTCGCTGAACAGCGACTGCGACCAGGTGGCGAGATCACCGTTCCCGGGCAGGTGGTTGGCGGTCATCAGCTCGATCGTCTTGCGGCCAATGATCCGCTCGCCTTCCAGCATTCCGCCGTTCAGCAGCATCGCGCAAAACCGGTGATAGTCGAGTGCGGTCGAGACCAGCCCGCCGCCTCCCGAAACCAGCTTCGGCGCCCCGCTCCACAAGCTGTCGGCGCCGCGGTCGAGCATCTGCCGGCCCTTGCCGGGAACCATGTGATAGCAATCGGGTAAGCGGTGAAGCTTGTCGGCCGGAACCTGGAAGAAGGTATCATCCATCCCCAGCGGTTCGAAAATCCGGGTGCGCAGGAACTCGGCCAGCGGCAAGCCCGAAACCCGCTGCACCACCGCGCCGAGCACATCGGTCGAGACCGAATAGTTCCACGCCTCGCCCGGCGAGAATTCCAGCGGCAGCTTGCCCAGCGCGCCAACGAAGCCATCGAGATCGAGGTTGCCATACCAGTTCTCGATATCGCCCTCACGGTGGGCGGCATCGATGTTGCTGCGATACTGGAACGAGTAGGTCAGCCCCGAAGTATGCCGCAGCAGATCAACCATCAGCATTGGCCGCGCACAGGGCTTGGTCAGGAACCCCACCCCCACCCCGCCGCCATTGTAGACGCCGAGCCCTGTGAACTCCGGGATGACACGGTGCACCGGCGTATCGAGCGCGACCTTGCCTTCCTCGAGCAGCAGCATGAAGGCCACAGAAGTGACCGCCTTGGTCATGCTGGCGATGCGGAACAGCGTGCTCTCGTCGATCTGCACGTCCGAACCCTCACGCGCCGCCCCTTGCGAAGAGAAATGCACGATCTCGCCGCGATCCGCGACCAGCACCTGCACGCACGGCAGCTTGCCGCTATCGAGGTAGCGTTCCTTGAGAAATGCATCGATCCGGGCAAGGCGATGGGGATCGAAGCGTCCAGTCGAGTTCATTCGGCAGTCCTGATGATTGCTAGGCACGGCCCTATTGCCGACAGTGCCATGACAACGCAACGATCTTGCCCTTTACAAGCTGTGCTAGCTCTATCATAGCCAAGGCGATGACCCTCGCGCTTGGCCTTACCCTGCGACTTATCCGCCCTTGGGCGTGAGCTGGCGTGTCCTTTGGGCGGCGCGCGGCGGCACCCAAGGGAGACTGAACCGCACCGAACAGTCACACTGCCAATCCGAGACATAGCCATGACCATGCTGAAGAACCCCGGGGTCAAATACCGCCCCTTCCCGCCGATCAATCTGCCCGACCGGACCTGGCCCAGCCGTCAGATCACCAAGGCCCCGCGCTGGCTTTCGACCGACCTGCGCGACGGCAACCAGGCGCTGGTCGATCCGATGGGCGCGGAAAAGAAGATGCGCTTCTTCGATCTGCTGCTGAAAGTGGGGGTCAAGGAGATCGAGGTCGGGTTCCCGGCTTCCGGCGCCACCGATTTCGATTTCATCTCCGGCCTGGTCCGCGATGGCAGGATCCCCGACGACGTCATCGTCCAGGTCCTCACCCAGTCGCGTCAGGATCTGATCGAGACCAGCTTCGCCAGCCTGGCGGGGGCCAAGCAGGCGATCGTCCACCTCTACAACGCCGTATCGCCGGCCTGGCGCCGGATCGTGTTCGGGATGAGCCGCGAGGAGGTGAAGCAGATCGCGGTCGAGGGCGCCAAGGTGATGCGCGACCAGGCG
Source organism: Novosphingobium sp. (assembly GCA_031414115.1). Taxonomy (GTDB): domain Bacteria; phylum Pseudomonadota; class Alphaproteobacteria; order Sphingomonadales; family Sphingomonadaceae; genus Novosphingobium. The sequence goes on from JANOGS010000193.1 coordinate 8,109, forward strand.
GCGAAGTATCCCCAGACCGACTGGCATTTCGAATACAGCCCCGAGACTTTCTCAACCGCTGAGGTCGATTTCTCGGTCGAGGTCTGTGCTGCGGTGATGGAGGTGCTCCAGCCCAGCCGCGACAAGCCGATCATTTTCAACCTGCCCGCCACGGTCGAATGCGCAACGCCGAACATCTACGCCGACCAGATCGAGCTGTTCGGGCGCTCGATCCCCAATCGCGAGGCGGTTGTGATCAGCCTTCACACCCACAACGACCGCGGCACCGGGATCGCCGCCTGCGAACTGGGCCTCATGGCCGGGGCCGACCGGGTCGAGGGCTGCCTGTTCGGCAATGGCGAGCGCACCGGCAATTGCGACATCGTTACAGTCGCTCTCAACATGTACACCCAAGGCGTTGATCCGGGCCTCGATTTCTCTGATATCGACGCGATCGCCAGCACTGTCGAATACTGCAACCAGCTGCCGATCCACTCGCGCCATCCCTATGTCGGCGAGCTGGTCTACACCTCGTTCTCGGGCAGCCACCAGGACGCGATCAAGAAGGGCTTCGCCGCACGCGAGCAGCAGAACGACGAGACCTGGGAAATGCCCTATCTGCCGATCGATCCGTGGGATCTGGGGCGCAATTACGAGGCCGTGATCCGGGTCAACTCGCAGTCGGGCAAGGGCGGGTTTGCCTGGGTGCTCGAGCAGGACCAGGGGCTCAAACTGCCCAAGAAGATGCAGGCGCACTTCTCCGGCCATGTCCAGCGGCTCGCCGACGAGGCGGCCCGCGAGCTGTTCGCCGAGGATATCTGGGAGGTGTTCCAGCGGACCTACCACCTTGGCACCCCGCAGCACTTCCAGCTGCTCGACTATGAGGAAAGCAAGGGCGCCGACGGGACCAGGATTTTCACCGGCAAGATTGCGGTGGATGACAAGGTGCAGTCAGTTTCGGGGCGCGGCAACGGGCTGATCAGCTCGGTCGTGGCAACGCTGGCCGAGAGTTTCGGAGTCAGCCTCGAGATCAAGGACTACACCGAACACGCGATGGGCGCCGGTTCCGACGCGCGCGCGGCGGCCTATGTCGAATGCGAAGGGCCCGGCGGCAAGACCATCTGGGGCGTGGGCATCGACGAGGACGTAGCCACCGCCAGCGTTCGCGCGGTGCTAAGCGCGGCGAACGCGGCAAGCGGGTAAGCTTCTACCGCTCGTTCATCGCAACGTATTCCTTGATCTTCTGCTTGCCGAGCTGGCTCATGTGCACCTCGTCCGGTCCATCGGCGATCCGTACGAAGCGATTGAGCATGAAGAACCGGGCGATCGGGGTGTCGTCGCTCACCCCCATCCCGCCGTGGACCTGGATCGCCCGGTCGCAGACGGTCTGCGCCATTTGCGGCGCGACCACCTTGATCGCCGCGATCAGATCCTTGGCGACGACGTTGCCCAGGCGGTCCATCGCGTCGGCGGCCTTGAGCGTGAGCAGCCGCGACATTTCAATTTCGCAAAAGCTGCGGGCGATATCCTGGCGGATCGAGGATTGGTCGGCGAGCTTCTTGCCGAACGCAACGCGGCTGTCAGCCCGCCGCGCCATCAGCTCAAGCGCGCGCTGGGCCTGGCCGATCGAGCGCATGCAGTGGTGGATCCGCCCCGGTCCGAGCCGGCCCTGCGCGATTTCGAAGCCGCGACCTTCGCCGAGGATCAGGTTCTCCTTTGGTACACGCACGTTGTCGAACCGCAGTTCGCATTCGCCGCCGGGCGAGCTGTGTGATCCAAACACCTTGAGATGACGGACTATGGTAATCCCCGGCGTGCCCGGCTCGACCAGGATCTGCGAATGCTGGGTATGGCGCGAGCCGTCAAAGCGGCTCTTACCCATCACGATCCAGATGTCGCAGCGCGGGTGCATCGCGTTGGAGATCCACCATTTGCGCCCATTGAGCACATAGTCGTCGCCGTCTGGCAGGATCGACAGCTCGAGGTTGGTCGCGTCCGAGGAAGCGACCTGCGGCTCGGTCATGACATAGGCTGAACGGATCGTGCCATCGAGCAACGGCCGCAGCCACTTTTCCTGTTGGTGCGGCGAGCCGAACTTGGCGAGCACTTCCATGTTGCCGGTATCGGGCGCCGAGCAGTTGAACACCTGGCTCGACCACGGCACCCGCCCCATCAGCTCGGCCAGCGGCGCGTATTCGAGGTTGCTGAGGCCGGGTGAGTACGCCCCGTATTCGTGTGGCAGGAACAGGTTCCACAGTCCTTGCGCATGGGCCTTCGCCTTCAGCGCTTCGATTCCCGGCCATTCCTTCCACAAGTTGGCGGGATCGCTGACCCAGCCGTAATAGGCCTCTTCCTGCGGATAGATGTGTTCGTCCATGAAATCGCCGACCGCGGCCAGGAGGGCCTTGACCTTGTCGCTGTGCTCGAAGTTCATTGCGTGGTTCACCCTTGCCTGCTGCGTTTAATTGCACGACTAATGCGAAGCTGCCCGGCGCTTGTCAAACCGGGAAACGCAGGAGGGATCAGCGTGAGCGAAGCCATTCTCGAACCCGAACTGCCGATCATCGATCCGCACCACCACCTCTGGGATCTGCGGCCGGCGGTTCCGCTGTTCCCAGAGCCGCGCCATCCCTTCGTCGAAGCGCTTGCCACCGCGCCCTATTACACCTTCGATGAAGTCCACGCCGACGTTACCAGCGGACACAACATTGTCGGCACGGTATTCATGGAATGCGGCGCGTTCTACCGCGCCGGGGCTGGCGATGCGCTGAAAGTGGTCGGCGAGGTCGAATACGTCAACGGGGTCGCAGCGCAGAGTGCCAGCGGGCTTTACGGAGACCTGCGGCTTTGCGCCGGGATTGTCGGCCACGCCAATATGACGCTTGGCGACGGCGTTGCCGATGTGCTCGATGCCCTGGCCGAGGCCGGGCGCGAGCGGTTCAAGGGGATCCGCCACACCGCCGCCTGGGATGCCGATCCGGAGGTGCTGGGTGGGCGGATCAACCGCCCCATTGGGCTCTATCGCGACAGCACCTTTCGCGCCGCGTTCCGTCACCTGGCTCCCCGGGGGCTGACCTTCGATGCCTGGTTGCTCGAACCCCAGTTGGGCGACGTGATCGATCTCGCCCGCGCCTTTCCGGACACGACAATCGTCCTCGACCACTGCGGCACGCCGCTCAATATCGCCAGCTACCACGGCAAGCTCCACGAGCGCTTCGATACCTGGCGCGACAAGATCCGCGAGCTGGCGCTCTGCCCCAACGTCTCGGTCAAGCTCGGCGGCCTGGCGATGGCGTTCTGCGGCATGCCTGAGCGCGGACCGCTACCGGGGATTTCTTCCGAAGTGCTCGCGGCGATGTGGCGGCCCTATATCGAAACCTGCATCGAAGCCTTCGGGCCAGATCGGGCGATGTTCGAAAGCAACTTCCCGGTCGATCGCTGGGGCGCCGACTATCCAACCTTGTGGAACGCCTTCAAGCACCTGACCCACGGCGCCTCGGCCGCCGAGAAACGCGCGCTCTATGCCGGCACCGCGGCGCGGGTCTACCGGATCGAGGGGCTACTCGCCTGAACATGGCCGCAATCCATCTTCCCCGCACGATCCGCATCGGTGGCGGCGTCCTGGCAGAGTTGCCCGAAGTAATGGCGCAGGCCGGCCTCACTCGTCCGCTGATCGTCACTGACGGCTGGATGGCCAGTTCGGGTGTGCTCGAGCGGGTGAAAGTCCTGCTCGCTGCGGCTGGTATCGCCGCGCGCGCCTTCACCGGGGTGGTTCCCGATCCAACCGTAGCTTCGGTCGAGGCCGCTTGCGCGTTCCTGCGTGAGAGCGATCATGATTGCGTGATCGGGCTGGGCGGCGGCAGCGCGATCGACAGCGCCAAGGTGGTCGCAGTCAGGGCAATACACGATTTGCCGATTGCCGCGCTCAAGGTGCCGCATCTGCAGGACGCGCCGGGGCTGCCGATCATCGCGGTGCCGACCACCGCGGGAACCGGCTCTGAAGCCACCCGCGTCACGATCATCACCGACGGCGAGACCGATGAGAAGATGCTGTGCATGGGGCTGGCCTACCTGCCCACCATCGCGATTGTCGATTTCGAGCTGACCCTGAGCAAGCCCGCGCAGCTCACTGCCGATACCGGGATCGACAGCCTGGTCCACGCGGTCGAAGCCTATATCTCGAAGCGCGCCAACCCCTTTACCGATGCCATCGCGCTGTCCGCAATGCGGCTGATCTGGCCCAACCTGCCGCGCGCCTGCGCCGACCCGGGTGACCGGGCGGCGCGCGAAGCGCTGATGCTGGGCGCGCTGCAGGGGGGTATCGCATTCTCGAACAGCTCAGTCGCGCTGGTCCACGGAATGAGCCGCCCGATCGGCGCGCACTTCCACGTCAGCCACGGCCTCTCCAACGCAATGCTGATGCCGCTGATTACCGCCTGGTCGGCCCCGGCCGCGCTGCCACGCTATGCCGAGTGCAGCCGGGCGATGGGAATCGCCGCAGCGGCCGAGAGCGACCAGTCCGCAGTCGGCCGCCTGGTCGAGGCATTGCACCGGATCAACGCCGATCTCGCCGTCCCATCACCTGCGGCTTATGGGATCGGCAAAGCGCGGTGGGAAGCACTGCTGCCGCTTATGGCGGAGCAAGCGCTTGCCTCGGGCTCGCCGGCCAACAATCCGCGAGTACCGGACGCCGGGGAGATCGAAACGCTATATCGGCAGGCCTGGGGCTAGGGGATTGTTGCGACCCGAAAGGCCTGCCAGCCACTCAGGCGTCGAACATCATGTAGCTTTTGAGCGCGACCAGATCGGCGATTTCCGATTCGGTCACACCGCCCAGCACGATCGCGCCGCCGTCCCAGGAAATCCGCATGTCAGCATTGCCGTCGCCGGTGTAGTCAGC
>JANOGS010000194.1:0-11065 GCA_031414115.1 Novosphingobium sp.
CCCCCCCCGCGGGGGGGGTGGGGGGCCCCCGGGGGGGGGGGGGGGGGGGCCTCGCAGGGCCCCGCCCGATCGCCCGCAGCCGCTGCCGCGGCTGTTTCTTGCGTGCCCCCCTCCGTCTCGCTGCGCGAGCCACCTCCCCCAGCGGGGGAGTATCTGGTGCACTCCATTCATCGTACGTAAGGCACAATTCATCGCAGGTTCACTCGCCCCTGTCATCGTGGCACTAGCGAGGAGAAGTGCCATGAGCGTGCTGCAGAAACTGGGTTCCGCAATATCCGACAACAACCGCATCGCCTGGCTGGCCGGCGCGGGAATTCTCGCCGCGGGCTTCGGGCTGGGCTCGGTGGCGCTCGCCAACGGGCTGGTCGAAATGAAGCGCGCCGACCGCGAGGTTACCGTGCGCGGGGTGGCGACACGCGAGGTGACCGCCAACCGCGCCAGCTGGCGGGTCAACTACTCCGAAAGCGCCTTTGCCCTGTCCGAGGCGCTGGCCAAGGTCGATGCCGACACCAGGCTTATCCAGACCTTTCTCAAGGCGCAGGGCTTTGACGGCGCGATCACTGCGCCGGGCAGCGCCGACATCTCGGTTACCAATGAGGTGATCGACGAGAAGCCGACCGGCCGCACGATCTATGCGGTCAGCCGCGCCATCGCCTTCACTACCGCCAATGTCGCTGGCGTGCAGAAGGTCGAGGCCGGCAAGGACGCGCTCGCCCAGCAAGGGCTGGTGGTGGGCAGCACCTCGGCGAGCTTCGAATATACCAAGCTCGATACGATCAAGCCGGCGATGATCGGCGAGGCGACCAAGGACGCCCGCCGCGCCGCAGAGAAATTCGCCGACGATTCGGGCTCCGACGTCGGCGGCATCCGCTCGGCGACCCAGGGCTACTTCTCGGTCTCGGCGCGCGACGAGGCCGGCGGTGACGACGAATACGGCGGCGGCAGCAGCACTGCCAGCACCCCCGACCAAAAGGTGCGGGTGGTGACGACGATTGTCTATTACCTGGACTGAAGCGGCCTTTGCCGGTGTTGTTTCTACGCTATTGACAATTAGAACCATATCGGTTATTTACGCCGCACCTTCTCACCAGAAGGTCCTTTAGGATCGAGGACGGGGCCAGGCCAGTCCCAGTCTCGTCTTTGCCTTCCCTCACTTGCTCTTGCTGAGCTTGTCGGAGGAAGGCCGCGGCCGGCGCGGGTGCGGGCGATGCGGGGTGGTTACCCCAGGCAAAGCCGAAACCAGCGTCAGAAGCGGCAAGGCCGGATGAAACGCGGATAGCTACCAACCGGACAACCGTGGCCTGGCACTACGGCAATCCCGGAAGGACCTTATCCGCCGGTGGCGCGGCACGATCAGCCGCGCGGGCGCAGTTTTGGGGAACGCGTAATCCGCCCCGCTGCGTCCGGCCGGCCGCCGATCTGGATTGCTTCGGCCTTGCGCCGGAGCCCTGACCCCCAGCGCTGCGGACGGGCGCCGGGTCAGGTCGCCAACTCCGTCCGCCGCCCCCAGCGCGCGCCAACCCTGACGCCGCGCCGGCCGCGCGATCCCATGCTTCCCAACGGCGTAATTGTCCGGGCTCGCCGCCGGATGGTTGCTGGCGTCCCTCAGGGCCGCCCGACACTGACATAGCTGAAGCCCTTGGCGCGCACTTCCGCCGGGTCATAGATGTTGCGCAGGTCGACCAGCACCGGAGCCCTTGCCGCTGCCTTGACCCGGCCCAGATCGAGCGCGCGGAAGGCGTCCCATTCGGTGACGATCACGGTCGCGTCGGCGCCGTCGATCGCGGTGTAGGCGCTGTCGCACATCGTCACTTCGGGCATCAACGGCTTGGCCAGTTCCATGCCCTCGGGGTCATAGGCGGCAACCTCCACCCCGGCATCGGCGAGCGCCAGGGCGATGGCGATTGAGGGCGCGTCGCGCATATCGTCGGTCTGGGGCTTGAAGGTCAGCCCGAGCAGCGCGACCTTCTTGCCGCGCGCCGCCTCGATCCCGCCCAGCGCCTCGATCACTTTGCGGCCCATCGCGCGCTTCCTCGCCTCGTTGACCTTGACCACCGCTTCGACGATCCTGGTCGGGGCCTCATAGTCCTCGGCGGTCTTGAGCAGGGCGAGGGTGTCCTTGGGGAAGCACGAGCCGCCGTAGCCCGGACCGGCATGAAGGAATTTCGCGCCGATCCGCCCGTCCATCCCGATCCCGCGGCTGATGTCCTGAACGTCGGCGCCGACCTTTTCGCAGAGGTCCGCCATTTCGTTGATGAAGGTGATCTTGACCGCGAGGAAGGCGTTGGCGGCGTATTTGATCAGCTCGGACGAGCGCCGGCTGGTGAACAGCAGCGGCGCCTTGTTAAGGAACAGCGGTCGATAGACCTCGGTCATGACCCCGCGGGCCCATTCGTCTTCGGTGCCGATCACGATCCGGTCGGGGCGCTTGAAATCGCCGATCGCGGCGCCTTCGCGCAGGAATTCCGGGTTGGAGGCGACCGCGAACTTCACCCTGAGCCCGGCTTCGGAAAGAATCCGCTCAACCTCGTCGCCGGTGCCCACCGGCACGGTCGACTTGGTCACCACCACCGCGTCGTTCTTCAGGTTCGCGCCGATCTCTTCGGCGACGGCATAAACAAAGGAGAGGTCAGCGTGCCCGTCGCCGCGGCGGCTGGGGGTGCCGACGGCGATGAAGATCGCTCCAGCGCCGGCAATTCCTTCGGCCAGATCGGTGGTGAAGGTCAGCCGCCCGGATTTCGCGTTCGAGGTAACCAGTTCGGCCAGCCCCGGCTCGTAGATCGGCATGATCCCGGCGTTGAGGCTGTCGATCTTGGCCGGATCCTTGTCGATGCAGACCACTTCGTGGCCGAAATCGGCGAAGCAGGCCCCCGAAACCAGGCCGACATAGCCCGAACCGACCATCGCGATCTTCATGGCAAATTCCCCTGTGTAATGCGGATCGCGCCGGCTTCATCGCGCGCCTCGATCGTCCAGCGCGCCGTGCCTTCGAGGCCGAGTGCGGTCAAGCGGCCCGAGGTATAGGCGCCAGTATCTATTCCGATCCGGTTGTGCCTCACTTCGGGCTGCGCGAAGATCGTATGGCCATGGACCACCACCGCGCCGAAGCTTTCGGTGTGAGCAAGGAAAGTCTCGCGGATCCAGCGCAGGTCGCCTTGACGCTGGTCCTCAAGCGGCACCCCGGGACGGACCCCGGCGTGGACGAACAGGTAATCGCCGAGGCGGACGCTGTCTTCAAAGCTGCGGATGAAGGCGAGATCTTCGGGCGGAATGGCCGCGAGTGCCAGCTGGCGGGTCTCGGCGAGTTCGGCGCGGGCATAGGCGGCGGCGTCGATCAGGTAGGACAGCAGCGTCTCGCGCCCGCCAAAGCGCAGGAACTGGCGCAGCACTTCCTCATCCGCCAGCGCTTCGAGGAACATCTCTTCGTGGTTGCCCATCAGGATGCGGACATCGCGGCGCGCCTGCCAATCGCGGGCCAGGGTGATCACCCCGGCGCTGTCCGGCCCGCGATCGACCAGATCGCCGAGCAGGACCACCGTGGTCCGCGTGGACCCGCGCGCGGTGTCATCGCCCTCGATAGCCGCGATAAGCGCCGCGAGCAGATCGGCGCGGCCATGGATATCGCCTACCGCATAGGCGCGCGTGCCATCCGGCAGGGCGGCGGCGGGAGCGCTTTCGGCAGCGCGGAACAGGGTGCGCAGGGATTTCAGCATGGCTGGTCCGGGGGGCTATAAACGGCTGGGGATTAACGGACAATGGCGCCGCCCGCGGTGCGCCAGGGCGTGGCCATCGGGCAACAGGTTCCGGGATTGTGAAACAAATTTGCAGCCCGCCACTTGTGCAGCGCAGCATTCTTGTGCAGTGCAGCAGTCGCACGGACCGAATGACGCCACAACGAGCGTCAGTGGCCTCGCGCGCAGGTGGGACGAAGCACAACCAACCGCAAGGGAATTGCCATGCTTACGTCCATCCGCGGCCTTGCCGCCGTAACCCTATTTGTTGGCAGCACGCTTGCCGCCACTCCCGCTTTTGCCCAGGATGCTGCCCCGGCCGAAACCGAAGCGCCGGCCGATATCACCGTTACCGGATACGTCACCGGGGTCACCGACTACCGCTTCCGCGGGCTGTCGCTGTCGGGCGGCGACTATGCCATCCAGGGTTCGATCACCGTCAACCACGCCAGCGGGTTTTATGCCGGCGCCTGGGGTTCGAGCCTCGAGGAATCGCTGGTCACCGATCCGATCAGTGGCGAGTCGGTTTACGGCAACGCCGAACTGGATCTCTATGCCGGCTGGACTGGCGAGCTGACCAGCGGCCTCACTGCCGATGTCGGATTGACTTACTACATCTACCCCAACGGCAAGATCGGCGAGGCCAACTACTTCGAACCCTACGCCGCGCTCTCGACAACGTTCGGACCGGTCAGCGCCAAGGTTGGCGCGGCCTATGCCTGGAAACAGGATTCGCTGGGCGGCGATGACAACATCTATGTCTACACCGATCTGGGGGTCAGCATTCCGGACACGCCAGTCGCGATTTCGGCCCACCTTGGCTATGCCGACGGTGCGCAGTCGCCCAAGTTCCTGACCGGCTCTGGCACCGGCGGCGGGTTCGATTATTCGGTCGGAGCAACTTACAACGTCACCGACAAGCTCTCGGTCGGGGTCAGCTACATTGGCGTCGAAGGGGCCTCGATCAGTGACTTCTCGGACGATGCCGTGGTCGGATCGATCAAGCTCGCTTTCTGATCGTCACCCAACAGGGGGCAGAGGCCCGTCCCGGCACGGCGCCGGGGCGGGCCTTTCCTTTGCGCCGCAGGAATGTTAGCCGGGCGGCCATGACCAAATACCTCCACACCATGATCCGCGTCAGCGATCCCGATGCGACGATCGCTTTCTTTGCCCTGTTCGGGGTGCACGAAGTGCGCCGCTTTTCCAGCGAGCAGGGCCGCTTCACCCTGATCTTCCTGGCTGCGCCGGGGCAGGAGGGCGTGGCCGAGGTGGAACTGACCCACAACTGGGACCCGGAGGAATACTCTGGCGGGCGCAATTTCGGCCACCTCGCCTATCAGGTGGAAGACATCTACGCGACGTGCCAGAAAGTCCTGGACGCGGGTCACACCCTCCACCGGCCGCCGCGCGACGGGCACATGGCCTTCATCAAGTCGCCCGATGGAATCTCGATCGAGCTGCTCCAGAACGGGCGGCTTGAGCCAGCCGAGCCGTGGGTGAGCATGCCTAACGTGGGGAATTGGTAGGCGGCGCGCTGCGCAGCAGCACATAGCCGGCCAGCGCCGAGAGCAGCGAGCCGAGCAGCACGCCCAGCTTGGCCTCCTCGATCAGCGCCGGACTGCCGGCAAAGCCAAGCTGGGCGATGAACAGGCTCATCGTGAAGCCGATCCCGCAAAGCAGCGCCATGCCCCACAGCTGGCGCCAGCTTGCCCCTGCCGGGGGGCTGCGCGAAGCCAAATCGGGTCGCCGCCCAGATCGCGCCGAGGATGCCGATCTGCTTGCCCAGGAACAGCCCCAGCATGATTCCCAGCGGCAGCGGTGCAGCCAGATCGCTTGGGCTCAGCCCGGTCAAGGCAACCCCGGCGTTGGCAAAGCCGAACAGCGGCACGATCAGATAAGCGCTGAGCGGGGCCAGGGCATGCTCCATCCGCAGCAGCAGGCTGTCACCCCGCCGATCAAGCCCAAGTGGCACGGCCAGCGCGGCCAGCACGCCCGCCACAGTTGCATGGACGCCCGAATGCAGCACCGCGTACCACAGCAGCGTGCCCAGCAGCAGATAGGGCCAACCGCGATTCTCGCCCAGGCGGTTGAGCGCCGCCAGCGCGATCAACACCATGGCCGCCAAGCCCAGCCAGATCAGCTTGATTGTGCTGGTGTAGAACAGCGCGATGATCGCCACCGCGCCGAGATCATCGACGATCGCCACCGTCAGCAGGAACAACCGCAGCGAGGGCGGGGCGCGCTTGCCGACCAGCGCCAGCACCCCCAGAGCGAAGGCGATGTCGGTTGCCGCCGGGATCGCCCAGCCGGGCTGGAGCCCCGGTTCGCCGCCCGCCATCGTCAGGAAAACCAGCGCCGGCACCGCCATTCCCGCGATCGCCGCCAGCACTGGCAGACGCCGCCGGGCCGGGGTGGCCAGTTCGCCGTCCAGCACCTCGCGTTTGATCTCCAGGCCGACCACGAAGAAAAACAACGCCATCGCCGCGTCGTTGATCCACAGGTGGAGCGTGCTGAGCTTGGGAATCGGGCTCCACGCCAGCGGATCGTGAAACAGTTCGTGATAGGAATGCGCGAGCGGTGAATTGGCCGCGACGATTGCCGCGACTGCCACCGCGATCAGCAGCACTCCGGCCCCGGCCTCACCACCGAACAGCCGCGTTGCCAGCGAGGCGAGCGGAGCGAAGGGATGGAGCCGCCGGGTCATGCCCGTGGCCATTAGCCAAAGCCGCGCCCCAGGCAATCGAAACCGGATTCGCCAGGCCCGATGCGAGCGCGTTGCATCCCTGTTTCTTTGCGGATAGTCTCCATTCTCTTGGGCGCTGCGCGAGGGGCAACTGGCAGGCATGTTCGGGGCAGGAACAGAGGCATTTGCGGCGCTGCACTGGCTGCTGGCGTTTGAGCGTGAGCTGCTGACCTTTGCGGCGTTCTGGTTCTGCCTAGGCCTGGCCGACGAATTCGCGCTCGATCTGTCCTGGCTGTGGCTGCGGCTGACCGGGCAGGCTGCGACCCGCAAGTTGCGTCTGGGCTATGGCCAGGGTCCCTTGACTGGCCCCGCGGCAGTGCTGATCCCGGCGTTTCAGGAAAGCGCGGTGATTGCCACCACTGTCGCCCACATGCTCAAGACCTGGCCGCAGCCCAACCTCAGGATCTATGTTGGCTGCTATGCCAACGACGCGGCAACGCTGGCCGCAGCGAGCAGCGGCGCGGGCAATGATCCGCGGGTGCGGCTGGTGGTGCACGGCAAGCACGGCCCGACCACCAAGGCCGATTGCCTCAACCGGCTCTACGCAGCGCTGTGTGCGGATGAAACGCGCGGCGGGGTCCGCTATGGCAGCGTCCTGCTCCATGATGCCGAAGACATGGTCCACCCCGCCGCGCTGGAAGCGATCGATACCGAGCTGACCCGGGTTGATTTTGTCCAGTTGCCGGTACGGCCCGAATTGCAGGCCAATTCGCGCTGGATCGGCGGGCACTATGCCGACGAGTTTGCCGAGAGCCACGCCAAGGCGATGTTGGTGCGCGATCGTCTGGGGGCGGCACTGCCCGCCGCCGGGGTTGGCTGCGGCTTGTCGCGCGCCGCGCTCGCCCGGCTGGCCCAGAACCGTGCGGCCGAGGGCCAGGCCGGGCCGTTTTCGCCCGAAGCACTGACCGAGGACTACGAGCTGGGGCTTGAACTGTCGCGCGAGGGACGGGGCAGCCGCTTCCTGCGCCTGCGCGATGCCCAGGGCACCCTGGTGGCGACGCGCAGCTACTTTCCCGGCAAGCTTGCCCCGGCGGTGCGGCAGAAGACCCGCTGGGTCCACGGCATTGCCTTCCAGGGCTGGGAGCGGATGGGCTGGAGCGCGCGGCCCATCGAACTGTGGATGGCGCTGCGCGACCGCCGCGGCCCGCTGACCGCCCTGGTGCTGGCGGTGGCCTATCTGTTGCTGCTGGTTGACGGGGTGCTGATCGCGGCTGAATTCGGCGGCTGGGAAGGCGCAGCGCCGCTTTCGCCGGTGCTGCAGGTGATGCTGATCGTCAGCCTGTTCGGCTTCGTCTGGCGCGCGACGATGCGCGCGGCGTTCACTGCGCACGAATATGGCCTGGCCGAGGGCTTGCGCGCGGTGCTGCGGATTCCGGTGGGCAACATCATCGCGATCATGGCCGGGCGCCGCGCCTTGGGGGCCTACTTGCGGTCGTTGCGCACCGGCCGTGTCGCCTGGGACAAGACCGCGCACGAGCTGCATCCAGCGGCTGCCCTGAACGAGGCGCGAGCATGAAAGCTGGCTCACGCCGCGGCCAGCCGCTGATCGCGCTGGTGCTGGTGCTGACCAGCTGGGTCGGGGTGCGCACCGCGATGTGGGACTGGCCGGTCGCGGCGCAAATCCGGGAAAGCCAGCCTGTCCAGACCGCTGCCGTGCCGGTTCCGCTGCGCGACGCCGTGCCGGCGTCCCTAGCTCAGGATGCCGCTGAACCGGCCAAGCCGGTCTGGCCGCTACTGGTCCCCGGCGAAGCGCCGGCCTATACCCCGATCGAGCCGGCCTTGCCGCGGCCGATGCCGCTGGCGCCGCCGATAGGTCCCGCACCGCAAGTCGCCAGCGAGGCGCCGCGGATTGCCGCCGGGCACCAGCTGCTGTGGCTGGCCGGGGTGTCGCAACTGGCCCTGCCGCCCGACCTGATCCAGCACTTCGCCGCCCGTCCGCCGCTGGCACCGCCGCTCGCTGCGCCGCGCGCCGCCCCGGCGGGTGAACGGCGCTGGTCGGGCGATGGCTGGCTGTTGCTGCGCCGCGGCGGCAACGGCTTCAACCTGCCCGGCGCGGGGTTGCCCGGGGCCAACCTGCCCTCTGGCGCCTATGGTGCGAGCCAGGCCGGGGCGGTGATCCGCTATCGCCTGGCCCCGTCCAGCCCGCACCGCCCGGCGGTCTACCTGCGCGCCAGTTCCGGGCTTGAACGCCCGCGCGGCGAGGAAGCGGCGCTCGGCTTGTCGCTGCGCCCGCTGCCCAAACTGCCGGTTTCGGCGCTGGCCGAAGCGCGGGTTACCCGCACTCTCAGCGGCAATGTGGTCCGTCCCGCGGCGGCGCTGGTCAGCGAGTTCCCGCCGCAGCCGCTGCCGCTCGGCCTCAGGGCCGAGGCCTATGTCCAGGCTGGCTGGGTTGGCGGCAAGGACAGCACCGCGTTCGCCGATGGCCAGGCCCGCCTCGAACGGCCGCTGCTCAGCACCGGGCGGCTCGAACTACGCGCCGGAGCCGGAGCCTGGGGCGGGGCGCAGCGCGGCGCCTACCGGCTCGATGTCGGGCCAACGGCGACGCTGGCACTGCCGCTTGGCGGGGCCAACGGACGGGTTTCGGCTGACTGGCGGTTCCGCGTTGCCGGCGGTGCCGCGCCCGATTCAGGACCAGCGCTGACGCTTTCCGCAGGTTTCTGAGGTCCGCAGCCTTCCTTCTGCCATGCTCGTGGTCTAACCGGGAAAGGGCAGCATGGACGTCTACCTTCCGATCGCCAACCTTTCGGTCAACGGCCTCGTAATCGTCGCGCTTGGCGCGCTGACGGGGATCCTTTCGGGCATGTTCGGCGTTGGCGGCGGGTTCCTGACCACCCCGCTGATGATCTTCTATGGCATCCCGCCCACCGTCGCCGCCGCTTCGGCCGCCAGCCAGGTTACCGGGGCCAGCGTTTCGGGTGTGTTCGCCCACACCCGCCGCAGCGGGGTTGACTACCAGATGGGCGGAGTGCTGGTTGCCGGCGGGCTGATCGGCACGGTGATCGGCGCGGCGCTGTTCCGGCTGCTTCAGGAACTTGGCCAGATCGATGTGGTGATCAACCTGCTATATGTGCTGCTGCTGGGCGGGATCGGCGGGGTTATGGCGCGCGAATCGTGGCTGGCGCTGCAGGCCCAGAAGGCCGGGATGCCGCTGCCCGCGCGCAAGCGCCGCCACCATCCGATGGTCGCCAACCTGCCGCTGCGCTGGCGGTTCTATCGCTCCGGCCTCTACATCTCGCCGATCGCGCCGCTGCTGCTAGGCGTCTTCACCGGGATCCTGACCATGCTGATGGGGATTGGCGGAGGATTCGTGCTGGTTCCGGCGATGCTCTATATCCTGGGGATGAGTGCCAACGTGGTGGTCGGCACTTCGCTGTTCCAGATCCTGTTCGTGACCATGGCAACCACCATGATGCACGCCGTCACCACCCGTGCGGTCGATATCCTGCTGGCGCTGCTGCTGCTGATCGGCTCGGTTTCGGGCGCGCAGATCGGTGCGCAGCTGGCCCAGCGCCTGCCGGCCGAACGGCTGCGCTTTGCCCTTGCCGCGATCGTGCTGGTGGTAGCGCTGCGGATGGCCGTGGGGCTGGCCTGGCAGCCCGACGAGATTTACACGGTAGCGCCGCTGTGAGGGCTCTGCGTTCTTGCTTGGTGCGCCAACTGCCTCCGCATTTGGCTTGCAACACCGGCCCGCTCGCCCGGCCCGACCGCCCGTTTATGGTACCCTATGGGTGGTCGGGCCGGGGGAGCGGGCCGGTGTTGCAAGGCCAAGCCGAATGGCTTGGCCGTACCCTGACAAGGGCTCTGCTCGCTCTGCTGGCCCTGCTGCTCCTGACTGGCGCGCGCGATCCGATCCTGGTGCCCGAGATTTCGCAGCACGAGGTTCAGGTGCGGCAGGGCTTTCGCGGTACCGAGCTGCTGTTGTTCGGCGCGATCCTGACCCCCGAAGGCAGCCGCGCCGGGCAGGACTATGACATGGTCGTGGTCCTCAAGGGGCCGACCAACGCCATCATCCTGCGCGAAAAGCAGCGGTACGCCGGGATCTGGGTCAATGCCGAAAGCACCGAATTCCGCTCGGCGCCGTCGTTCTTCGCGGTGTCATCGTCAAAGCCGATCCGCCAGATCGTCGACGACAAGACCGCGGCAATCTATGAACTGGGCCTGCCCTGGCTGCAATTGTCGCCGATCGGCTCCTACGATCCGCGCGAGCAGGCACGGTTCTCGCGCGGGCTGGTCGATCTGATGCAGCGTGAAGGCCTGTACAAGCAGGATCCGCGCGGCGTGACCGTATCCGAGCAGGTGCTTTACCAAGCGCGGATCGCGCTGCCGTCCAACGTCCAGACCGGGATCTACACCGCAGAAACCTTCGCGATTACCCGCGGCCGGGTGGTTGCCTCGGCGATCAGCAAGGTGGAAGTGAAGAAGCTGGGATTTGAACGCGCGGTGGCGCTGTTCGCCGAAAATTACGGCTTCCTTTATGGCCTTTTGGCAGTGGTCATATCAGTGGCGATGGGCTTCCTGGCCGGGCGGCTGTTCGCGCTGGTTTAGACCTTGTTTCAGATAAACTGAAACAGGGCAACACCGGCCCGCTCCC
>JANOGS010000195.1:0-3309 GCA_031414115.1 Novosphingobium sp.
TGATCGGCTGCACCGCGGGTTTCCTCAACGTGCCCAGGATCAAGGGCAGCCACACCGCGATGAAAAGCGGAATCATGGCCGCCGAAGCTGCTGCCGAGGCGATCGTGAGCCAGCGCAGGAATGACGAACTGGCGGCCTATCCTGCGGCCTATGAGGCGAGCTGGGTTCACAAGGAACTGCGGATGGTCCGCAATTTTGAGCCGCTGGTGGCGAAGTTCGGCGGCACCATCGGCACGCTGCTGGCGGGCCTCAACCTGTGGCTCGAATACCTCGGCCTGCGGCTGCCGTTCACGATGAAGCACCGCAGCGATGCCTCGAAAACCGGCCGTGCCGACCTCTATCAGCCGATCCAATACCCCAAGCCCGACGGGGTGCTGAGCTTCGACCGGCTCTCGTCGGTGGCGCTGTCGTTCACCAACCATGCCGAGGACCAGCCGGTCCACCTGCAGGTGCGCGATCTGGAATTGCAGCGGACCAGCGAACTGGAGGTTTTCGCCGGGCCCTCGACCCGCTATTGCCCGGCCGGGGTCTACGAATGGCTGGAGAACGCCGACGGCACCCCGCGCTATCAGATCAACGCCCAGAACTGCGTCCACTGCAAGACCTGCGACATCAAGGACCCCAATCAGAACATCACCTGGGTCACCCCGGAGGGCGGCGGTGGGCCGAATTATCCGAATATGTAGCGAAAATCCTCCCCGTCCCGGGGAGGAATTGTGATCGAAACCGCTTACGCCAAGATCAACCTGGCGTTGCATGTCCGGCGGCGGCGGGACGACGGCTATCATGAGCTGGAGACGCTGTTTGCCTTCGTCGATGCCGGCGATGTGCTGGAAGCCCGCGCAGCCCCAAGGGACGAACTGAGAACGATTGGTGAGTTCGCTTCCGCACTGACTGATCCATTTGGCAATATCGTCGCCAAGGCGCTGTCCTCTCTGCCCCACGGGCCGGGCTGGGCGGTGACGCTGGAGAAAAACCTGCCGGTCGCCGCCGGGCTCGGCGGCGGTTCGGCCGATGCTGGGGCGATTTTCCGGATGGTCGAGCGCGAATACGGCCTGCCCGCCGACTGGCAGGCGCGAGCGGCGAAGCTCGGCGCCGACGTCCCGGCCTGTGTGCGTTCCGTGGCCTGCATCGGCCGCGGAACCGGGACCGAGCTCGAACCGGTCGAAAACGATTTGGCCGGTACTCCGGTGCTGCTGGTCAACCCGCGCATACCGCTCAGCACTGGACCGGTGTTCGCCGGCTGGGACGGGATCGACCGCGGGCCGCTTCCCAACGGCACCGCGAGCGAGATTGCCTATGCCGGACGCAACAATCTTGAACAGTCAGCGATGCGGCTCTGCCCGATCATCGGCGCGGTGCTGCCGCTGCTCGACCGGACCGGCGCGCGGGTGGCGCGGATGTCGGGCTCAGGGGCGACCTGCTTTGCGCTCTACAAGGATGACCTCGATCTCCAGATCGCCTCCGACATGGTCCGCGAGGAATGGGGCGGCTGGTGGCAGCTGGCGGGGCATCTGCGGTGAGCGAGCCCGAAGCCTTCCGCCTGCTCGGCACCCCGCGTTTCGGCGGGATCCTGGTGGTCTCGGACCACGCCTCCAACCGCGTGCCCGACGACATCGACCTTGGCATCGATTCCGAACTGCTGAACCAGCACGTCGCGCTCGACATCGGGGTCGCCGAAGTGGGCGCGCTGATGGCCGCGCGGCCTGGATGCGCCGCGTTTCAGGGCCATGTCAGCCGACTGGTCTGCGACTTCAACCGCGAGGAGCACGCCCCGGCGCTGATCCCGATCGCCAGCGATGGCCACGCGATCCCTGGCAACGCGCTGGATCACGCCGGGCATCTGGCGCGGCTGCAGCGGTTCTACCACCCCTACCACGAGGCCCTCGCGGCGCTGCTCGAGGAAACCCCGCAAGCGCTGATCCTCTCGCTCCACTCCTTCACCCCCCAGCTCGCCAGCAGCTCCGAGCCGCGGCCGTGGCAGGTGGGAGTGCTCTACAACCACGACAGCCGCGCCGCCCGCCTCGCCATCCCCTGGCTCGAGGCCGAGGGGCTCGCGGTCGGTGACCAGCAGCCCTACTCTGGCCAACTCCTCAATCACACCATGAACCGCCACGCCGAGGCCGAAGGGCGGCCCTATCTCGGCATCGAGATCCGCCAGGACCAGATCGGCGATGCGGCCGGGCAGGAGCTTTGGGCCGAGCGGCTCGCGCGGCTGTGCAACGAAGTGGCGTTGAAGCTGGGGGATTAGCGGTGTAGGGCCGCGGGAAAGCACCTCCTCGCGAAAGATCATTCCAATGCCCGCGCTCAGATCCCGCACTTCCACCCATGGCCGCAACATGGCCGGCGCGCGGGGGCTGTGGCGCGCCACCGGCATGAAAGACGGCGATTTCGGCAAGCCGATCGTCGCGGTGGTCAACTCCTTCACCCAGTTCGTGCCGGGGCACGTCCACCTCAAAGACCTCGGCCAACTGGTCGCGCGCGAGATTGAGGCGGCGGGCGGCGTGGCCAAGGAATTCAACACCATCGCGGTCGATGACGGGATCGCGATGGGCCACGACGGGATGCTCTATTCGCTGCCCAGCCGCGAGCTGATCGCCGATTCGGTCGAATACATGGTCAACGCGCATTGTGCTGACGCGATGGTCTGCATCTCCAACTGCGACAAGATCACGCCGGGCATGCTGATGGCGGCGCTGCGGATCAATGTCCCCGCGGTATTCGTTTCGGGTGGGCCGATGGAAGCCGGCAAGGTGGTTCTGCGCGGCAAGGAAGTCGCGCTCGACCTGGTCGATGCGATGGTTGCCGCGGCTGACGAAAGCTACACCGACGAGGAAGTCGCGACGATCGAGCGCTCGGCCTGCCCGACCTGCGGTTCGTGCTCGGGCATGTTCACCGCCAATTCGATGAACTGCCTGACCGAGGCGCTGGGCCTTTCGCTGCCGGGCAACGGCTCACTCTTGGCGACGCACGCCGACCGCGAAATGCTGTTCCTCAAGGCCGGCCGCGTCGCCGTCGAACTCTGCAAGCGCTGGTATGAAGGCGACGATGCCTCCGCCCTGCCGCGCAGCATCGCCAGCTTCGCCGCCTTCGAGAACGCGATCGCGCTGGACATCGCCATGGGCGGCTCGACCAACACGGTGCTGCATCTGCTGGCCGCCGCACAGGAAGCCGGCGTCAACTTCAACCTCGCCGACATCGACCGCATGTCGCGCAAGGTGCCCTGCCTGGCCAAGGTGGCGCCGGCGACGCAGAAGTACCACATGGAGGACGTGCATCGGGCAGGGGGCATCATGGCCATCCTTGGCG
>JANOGS010000196.1:0-7811 GCA_031414115.1 Novosphingobium sp.
TGATCCGGCCCAGCTCCGTATTGGCAAAGTTGAGACCGGTCATGTCGCCGGTGATGACATAGCCGTTGGCGGCTACGCCCAGAGTCTGGATAAAGCCGTCAGGCAACACCTCGTTGACGGTCCTGCCAATTACGCTTGAACCGAGATTGCTGAACGACCAGGTGCCATTGCTCGCGGTGACGGTCGACAAATCGCCGGTGTTGAAAGTGCCCGAATTGTCCATGTCGATGAAGATGGTGACCCCGCCCAGTCCGGCATCGCCGGTGGTCAGGCCATCGCCTTCATCGTCGAGGAACTTGGTGCCGGAAATGTCGATCGGATTGAAGTTGCCGATCGGGTCGATCACGTAGACGCCGTGAGTGCTGGCCTGATTAGCCGTAATGGTGATGGTTTCGAAGGCGCCGGTAGTCTGGGTCGAGCCAGCCGGGATTACTTCGTCGATCCGGTAAGTGCCGGCTGCGATACCATAGAAGGTATAGCTGCCGCCGGTGCCAGTGACGGTCGAACGCTCTCCGAAATCGAGCACGCCGTCGAGGTCGGTATCGATAAAGATGGTTACCCCGCTGATGCCTTCCTCGCCCGCATCGCGCACGCCGTCACCGTCGCGGTCATTGAACTTGGTGCCGGTGAGGGTCACCGCGTTCTGGATATTGAATTCCTCGAAGGTCGAACCGGCAACATAGTTCCCGCCGGCAAACCCCATTTCGGCGTAAAGATAGAAGTAGGTCGTCGAGGGATCGACGCCGCCAAACTTCGTAACCGGGATCAGGATCGAATAATCGTCGTTGCCGCTGCCCGATGACTGGGCATCGCTGAGCATGATCGAGATGTTGCCGTTGCCGTCGATGTCATAACGCAGGGTTGCGTTTGCCGGGTCGGCCAGCTGGGTGGTGCTGACGATCTGATTGCTCGACGAGGTGTAGATCCTGAAGGCATCGAGCGAGATCAGGGCATTGGGGACATTGTTGGCATCGTTGATGTCGATCCGGACTTCATAATACTCCACGCCATTGATCACGGTGATCGGGATATTGGCCAGCAGCACGGTTTCGGTCTTGGCATGATCGATATCGACGTTGGTCGGGTCGATCTGGGGCGTTTGGTCGGAATTGAAGCCGGCCTCATTGCCGTCGTTATCGCCGATCGCAAGGAAGGTGTTGTAGATGCCGGTGCCGGCGTTTGTGGAGGTGACCGCGCGGAAGATCACGTCGTCGATCACCGCGCTCGAACCAGTAGCCGTGATCACCACATCAAGGATACTGTCCGCGTCGTCGGCCACATCGAATATCGAAGGGCGGTCAACCGAAGGATCGTTCAGTTCAAGATCCCAAAGCCCATCACCATTGGTGTCAACACGGATTGCCATAGCACTTTCCTCTCCAACGCAAGCGCAAACAGCAAAAGCTGCGCGCTCGCAGAAAACTGTCCAGATTGTCCGGCATTGATCGCCGTCTCACTACCGCAAGCACAGGTCCGCAAAATCTGCGAACTGGGCGGGAAAGTGAGTGCGACCTCGATTCGTTAACCAAATAGCTACCATCCATATCAACGAAAGCAAAGGTTCTTTTCGATTCGTCGCGCCTGCGACAGTACCATTTTGGGCTCGCGTCGAAACAAGTGGTCCGCGTGGCATGGACCGGGATTGCCGTGGTTTGCCAAGTGCGGCTACCTAGGGCCAATCCGAAGCTGGGCGGTTGCCGGGAACTTGGCCTGGCGCTTGGTCGGCTGGATTGAACCAAGCGATTGGGTCACGACGCTTTTCGCTTTATCAGGCACGCGGCGTGGTGGCGCGAATCAGGAGATTGAGTAATGGCGCGACAAGGTAGATTCCAGCTGGCAACGAGCGCGCTGGTGGCAGTCGCAGTGGTTGCGGCGCCCGCGCTGGCTGAACCGCTGACCCTGTCCCAGGCGCAATATATTGCGCTCAAGCGGAGTCCCGAACTGGGACATGCCCAGGCCCGTGTCGGCGCCGCCGACGCGGTGACCGACCAGGTCAAGCGGGAACGCTTGCCCAAAGTGACGATCGATGCCGCAACCGGCTGGCGCCATCTTGAGAACGATGCGCGGATCAATCTGGGTTTCTCGGCCGTCAATGAAAGGCCGCTTTATGCAACCATCACGCTTGACCAGGCGATCTGGGATTTCGGCCGGATCAGCAACGAAGCCCGGGCCCAGAACGCCAACTTTTCGGCCAGCAGGCACGAGGAGCAATCGACCGGCGAAACCGTGGCTTTCAACGTCTCGCGCGCCTATTTGCAGGCCATGGTTCAGGACCGGATTCTGGCCGCCGGTGAGGACAACCTGGCATTCCATCAAAAGCTGGCCGCCGATGTAACCGAAGGCGTGGCGCGCGGGGCGATGAGTATCTCGGAGCGGCAGCAAGCCGAAGAGCGCTTGCAGAGCGCCAAGGTGCTGGTGGCCCAGGCCAAGAGCGATGCGGTTTCGGCCCGTTCGGAACTGGCACTGCTGATCGGCAGCGACGATTTCGACCTCAGCCTTCCTGACAATCCGAGCGGTGCGCTGCCCGGTTCGCTTGATGAGGCGATCGCGGCCGCAGCGACCAGCGACCAGCGGCTTCAGGCATCGCAGGACAAGCTGGCGGCAGCGGGGTGGAGCGCCAAGCGGGCCCGATCCGAGCGCTGGCCGACCGTGAGCGTGCGGGGCTCGGCCCGGGCCGGTGAAGATTTTCAGGGCTATCGCGGCGAAACCCGTGAGTACGAGCTGCTGTTCGCGATGCGCTGGCCGCTGTTTGACGGCGGAATTACTGCCGCGCGAATCCGGCAGGCAGACTATCTTGAGGACCAGGCCCGCTTTGCGCTGGCCGCCACGCAGCGCGACAGCGAGTTGCAGGTCCGCAAGGCCTGGACTTCGCTCGAATCCTGGCGCGCCAGGCTCGCCGAACAGCAGACCCGCTATGCCGTCGCCGCCCTGGTGCTCGATTCCTACCGGGCGCAGTTCGGGATCGGGCGGCGCTCGCTGCTCGACCTGCTCGATGCCCAGGGCGCGGTCTACAGTTCGACGGTTGACAGCGAAGTCGCCCGGTTCGGCGCTTTGCTCGCCGAATACGGGATGCTTGCCCAGCTCAACCAGCTGCGCGGCCACTTCGGAATCGACGCGACCCAAGTCGATCCGAGGATGTACGGGCCGCGATGACCGGGCTGCTGCGGCGCCTGGCCCAGCCGCACCACCGGCTGTGGCTGACCGCAGCGATCCTGGCTCTGGCGGCACTGGGAGTGGCGAGCGCGTTTCCGCCGCGTCCGCCAGGGGTCGGGCAACAGGGAGCGGCAGCGCTCCCCGGCAACGCGGCGACGCGCCAGCGCAGCCTGACCGCGCTGTTGGCGATTACTGCCGATACCCGCTCGCTGGTCGCTCAGGCCGACGCCGCGAAAACCGCCAATGCGGCGCTGCCGCTGGTCGCGGGCGGGCTTCAGGCGGCCAGTTCGTTCGCGCTGCCTTCGGGGATCGACCTGACCGGCGCCGATCGGGCACTGCAATGCCTGGCGCTGGCCATGTATTACGAGGCTGCGTTTGAAGGCCCGAACGGACGGCTGGCGGTGGCCCAGGTGGTGCTGAACCGGGTTCGCCACCCGGCCTTCCCCAAAAGCGTGTGTGCGGTGGTATTCCAGCGCTCGGCCAGCAACATCTGCCAGTTCACTTTCGCCTGCGACGGAGCAATGCGCCGCCCCCGCCTGCCTGCCCTGTGGCAGCAGACCCGGATCGAGGCTGGCGCTGCGCTGGGCGGCAAGGTCTATGCGCCGGTGGGCATGGCCACGCATTACCACGCCGACTATGTCTTTCCCTATTGGGCGCCGCGGCTGGACAAGATCGCGGTGGAGGGGACCCATGTGTTCTATCGCTGGCCGGGCGGGTGGGGCCTGCGCCGCGCCTTCACTGCGGCTCATGCCGGCACCGAGCCAGCGTTGGCCGGGCTTGATCTGACGCCGATTGACCCCGGCGTGGCAGAACTGCCGGTTACGGTTCAACTGGGCACCGCCACCGGCGAGATCGCACCGATCCGCAGCGCCAGCGAGGGCGGTTTCGTCGATCCCGCCATCGGGTGGGTCCCGCGAATTTCGCTGCCCGACGGAAACGCGGCGCCGCCGCCGCCTGGCCCGGCCCCAACCGCGCCCGGCGCAGCCACCACCAACCGGCCGTAAGTCCTCCTGCCGGAAATGTTGACCGCGCCCGCCGCCTTGTGGCAAGGCGCGCCTCGCATCCGGGCGGGTGTAGCTCAATGGCAGAGCAGAAGCTTCCCAAGCTTACGACGAGGGTTCGATTCCCTTCACCCGCTCCAGTTTTTCTTCAAGCCGCAAGAACGCCCGCTGCGGCGCGCGTGACGGCCTGGAACCCTCGAGTCCTGTGTTGCGCTTTGCGGCAAGCCGCTTCGCTGGCGGTTCGGTTCCCTTCACCGCTCCAGCCCTTCAGCTCCCTCTGAATCTGGCCAGCCGCTCCACGGCTTGATCCAGTGTTGCATCCTCCTTGGCAAAGCACAGCCGCAGGTAGCCGCGCTCTGGCTTTTTGGCATAGAACGCCGAGACCGGGATCGAGGCGACTCCGGCTTCGCGGATCAGCTGCTCGGCAATCAAGGTGTCGTCCGCCGGCAGGCCTGAGGCGGCAAGGTCGAGAGTGACGAACCAGGTGGCGCTGGCCGGAAGCACGGCGAAGCCCGCCTGCGCCAGTCCATCGACCAGCCGCGCCTTCGCCCGGGCATAGCGGGCGCGGTGGGCCTGGTGCCAGGCAGCGGGCAGGGCCAGGCATTCGGCGACCGCCCATTGCAGCGGGGTGGCGGTGGTAAAGGTGAGGAATTGATGGCGCGACGCAACCGCGCGGGCCAGCGGCGGTGCGGCCACGGCCCAGCCGATCTTCCATCCGGTCATCGAGAAGATTTTGCCGGCCGAGCCGATCTTGACCGAACGCCCGGTGAGCGCTGGGATTGCCAACGCCGAAACGTGGGGAGTCTCGTCGAAGACCATGCCTTCCCAGACTTCGTCGCAGACCACCCACAAGTCATGCGCCTGCGCCAGCGCACCGACCGCTTCGAGCTCGGCGCGGGCGAACATGGTTCCGGCCGGATTGCCTGGGGTGTTGAGCACGATTCCGCGGGTGTTCGGGCCGATCGCGGCGGCCAGAGTATCCAGCGGCAAAGTCCAATGCGGCGGTTGGAGGCCGACCAGTTTCACGCTGCCCCCAGCCCATTCAACCAGCGGCCGATAGGCATCGTAGAGCGGCTGGATCAGCACCACCTCGTCGCCCGGGCGGACCAGCGCCAGCAGGCTGGCGGCGAGCGCTTCGGTCGCGCCGGAAGTGACTACGATGTTGTCCTGTGCAACTGCCAGACCCTGTTCGCGGGCGTAATACCCCGCAATCGCGCCGCGCAATTCGGGCAGCCCGCGCATCGGCGGATATTGGTTGGAGTGGCCGGCCAGCGCCCGCTGCGCCGCCTCGACCAGCTCTGGCGGCTCGGCCATATCGGGGAAACCCTGGCCAAGGTTGATCGCGCCAAGCTCGCGCGCGAGGCCCGACATGCGCTCGAATACGGTGGTGGCGGCAGGCGCAGCAAGGCGGTCGGCAAGCGAGGTCATCGCCGCCAGCCTAACCGGCGCTGCGCGGCCTGGCCACCGCTGGCTGCGGCGCCGGCAGGCGAACAAAGCCGACCAGGATTGCACCCAGCACCAGTGCAGCCATGCCGAACAATTGCGCTTGGGTATAGGAACCCAGCCGATCATGCAGCAGCCCGATCCCGGCGATACCGATCCCGTTGCCGATCCAGCTGATCCCGTTGAGCGCGCCGTAGATTGTCCCGTACTGGGCGATCGCAAACCGCCGCGCGACGAAATAGGCAAACAGGTCAAGCTCCGCCCCCTGCTGCAAGCCGATCATTCCCGCCGCCAGGATTGCCGCCCATTGGGTCTGGTCGGTCAGGGCGAGCAGCAGAAAGCCGCAACCCGGGACGATGGTGAGGACCACGGCGATGGTCTGGGGCCGAAACCTGTCAAGCAGCCAGCCGCCGCCAAGCCGTCCGGCGAACTGGCCCGCCGCAAACACGGAGACCGCCACCGCCCCGATCTCTGCGCCAAAGCCCTCGTCTTGAATGATCGGCGAAAGCTGGCCGACGAAGCCCGCCGTGGCCAGTCCCATGGCGACGATCGCCAGCGCCATCAGCACGAAATCGCGCTCCTTCAGAAAGCTCCAGTCGGTCTTGCCGGCGCCCTTGCTTACGACATGGGCGCGGCTGGCGCTGGCGGGGACTATCAGCGCTGCTGCCGGCATTCCCAGTAGCAGCGCAAATGCTGCCAGGCCCAGAAAACCGCCCCGCCAGCCGTAGCTCTCGATCACCGGCTGAAGCAGCAGCGGAGCGATGAAGGCGGTGATCGACACCCCCACCGCAACCAGCCCCAGCGCCCGTCCGCGATAGCGCGAAAAATGCGCGTTTACCGGCCGGGTGGTGACCACTGCGGTGCTGCCGATGCCGATGAAGCCGAGCGCCGCCACGGTTATTGCCATGTGGGTGAGGGTGGTGGCGAACAGGGCGGAAATCGCTTCGCCGCAGATCAACAATCCGGTGCAGACCAGATAGACCGGCTTGAACCCCCAAATGTCCGCCGCTCGGCCCATTATCGGGGCGCCCAATGCGCCGGTCGCGATCAGCGCCTGAATCGTGCCGATCTCGCCCCGGGTCACGCCCAATTCGGCGGCGAGTGGCAGCACGAACAGGTTGAAGGTGAAGAACAGCAGCACGATCCCGCTGCCCGAAGCGAGTGCGCAGCCGAGCACGATGCGCCAGCCCAACGCCCACTCGTTTTCTTCGTGCAGCGACGCAGCCGGTGCGTTCATTCCTCGACCGCGAAAGTGATCTCGGCGTGTTTGCGCAGCCGCTCGACCAGCGCTTCGCCGAGCAGTGCCCCCGGCGTTCCCACTGCGCCTTCGGCCTTGCAGCTGAGCAGCGCGATCCCGGTTTCGGCGATCATCCGGCTGGTCGAGCCATAGCCTGGATCGTAGCGGCCCTTGACCCCATAGCGCAGCGACTTGCCGTCAGGGTATTCGCCAACGAACAGCACGTCGTAGAAGCCGTTGTCGCGCTCCTCCTTGCTCGGGCCTTCGCCGGGTTTGGGCGGCTTGGCCCCGAACGGGTTCTTGAGCATCTCGCCGAGCGCATGGGCGGCCTTCTCGCCGAGCTCGCCGGCACTGGTCAGCACCATCTCGTCATAGCGCAGGTCCGCGCCCCAGGGATGGCCGAGCAGAAAATTGGTGCGGTGGACGTTCTTGGTGTTGATCACCGCCATGATGAACGGCGCGGCCCAGCTTTCGAGGGCCTTGTCATATTCGGGGATCAAGCCGGCGGGCTGGCTCGGCCCGTCGAAGCCGGGAGTGAGGCCGAACGGGCTGAGCATGTAGGGCGCCAGGTTCGGATGCTTGGCCAGGGTCTTGAGCGTTGCGGTGAGGCTCGCCACGGTGCCGCCCGAGGCCCCGCCCTGCATCGTCCGGACCCGGCCCTTGACCCGCGGCGCCGGGCTGCCGAAGCGGGCCACTGCCTCCTTCTGCAGCATCAGCACGCCGAGATCGAACGGGATCGAATCGAAGCCCGAGGAGAACGCAATCCGCGCGCCCGATGCCTTGGCCGCTTCGTGGTACTTGTCGATCATCTGGCGCATCCACACCGGCTCGCCGCAGAGGTCGGCGTAATCGGTGCCGGCTTCGACGCAGGCCTTGAGCAGCGGCTCGCCATAAAGCTGGTAAGGGCCGACCGTGGTGACGACCACGCGGGTGCTTTCGGCCATGGCCTTCATGCTGGCGGGATCGTCCGAATTGGC
>JANOGS010000197.1:0-3156 GCA_031414115.1 Novosphingobium sp.
ATCGACCACTTTGCCCAGCACATGGCGCGGGTCGAGGTCGTTGGGGGTGTGGTCAAGCTCGTAGAAGCTGGTCAGGAACTGGGCGTAATGTTCGCCCAGCCACGGCGCCCGCACCAGCGTGCCGGGGACGGGCAGCACATAACGATCGGCATCGCCGTCGTCCCAGACCAGGCCGGTCTCCTCGCAGTCGCGCCCGGTGATATCGACCACCAGCAGCGAGCCGGGCAGGAACCGCCCGGACTTGTAGACCGCGATCACTTCGTGTGCGCGCAGCCGCTTGCCGCGCGGCACCCCGCCGAGGTTGGTGAAGATGATATCGATCGCGTCGATATCGGGGTTGGCGGCGAAAAACGCTTCGGCTTCGGACAGCGGGGCGATCTTGTTGGAGCTGATTACGGTCATGGGGTTCGTCCGGTAAGAGTCTGGAGACACTGGTCGAGCACATCGGCCAATCGGTCAACCTGTGCTTGCGTTGTCGCCGGGCTGACCAGGGTCATGTTGTGGAACGGCGCGATGAGGACACCGCGGTTGATGAGGTAGAGGTGTAGCGCGTGTTCGAGGCCTGCTTGCATCGCTGCGCGCGCCTGTGTGCCGTTGTGTGCCGTTGTGGGGGCGCAGACAAACTCGCCCCGCGCGCCGATCTGGGTGACGTGCCAGTCGAGCCCGTTTCTGGAGATAACCTCTTGAAGTTGCTGCGCAAGATTCACGGCCAGCGGCAGCATATGGGCATAGGCTGCGGGGGTCATGACCTCGGTCAGGCAGGCGCGCATCGCGGCGAGCGCAAGGGCATTGGCGGAGAGGGTGGTGCCAATTCCCGAGTGGCCTTTCTCGGCCTCGTCGCGGCACCGCTCCATCCGCTCGGCAACCTCGGCAGTGAAGCCATAGACCGCGCAGGGCACCCCGCCGCCGACCGGCTTGCCGAGTACGAACAGGTCGGGAATCGGGCCGTGGGTTGCAGTGTACCCGCCGTAACCGGTTGATATCGTGTGGGTTTCGTCGAACACTAGCAAGGTATCGTGGCGCGCGGTCAGCTGACGCAGCGCGGTCAGATAGCCGGGATCGGGCAGGACCATGCCGACATTGGTCAGGGCCGGTTCCATCAGCACGCAGGCGACATCGCCTTTGGAAAGGGCAGCTTCGAGCGCGGCCAGGTCATTGAATTCGATAACGATTGTGTGTTCCCGAACGTCGTAAACCTGCCCGACCAGGCTGGCCCGCAGCTCTGGCACGCCGTCTCGCAGATCGACGAACACATCGTCGACCGCGCCGTGATAGCAACCGTTGAAAATCAGTACCTTGCTTCGCCCGGTAATCCCCCGGCACCAGCGGATCACCGCGCGGTTGGCCTCGCTGGCGCTGGAGGTGACTTGCCAGAACGGCAGTTTGAAGCGCTCCGCCAGCGCATCGGCGACCACTACCGCATCTTCGGTGGGGAGCATGCAGGTGAGGCCGCGCGATGCTTGCCGGGCGATCGCCTCAGCAACGGGCGCGGGCGAGTGGCCGAACATCGATCCGGTGTCGCCCAGGCAGAAGTCGTCATAGCGGTGGCCATCGACGTCCCACAGCTCGGCGCCTTCGGCGCGCTCGGCGAACAGCGGGAAGGGGGTGCCCCAATCGAGCATCCAGTGGAACGGCACGCCGCGGTGCCAGTGGCGCGCGGCCTGCTTGGCGAGAGCGGCCGAGCGCGGATTGGCTGCGGTGTAGCGGGTGCGCTCCGCCTCCAGCATCGCGGCAATGGCGCTTTCGGCGATCACAGCCGGTCCCGCAAGGCGTAGTACAGCATACCCGCAACATAGAGCGGATGGCGCAACAGCGGCCCACCGGGGAAGGGCCGCGAGGGCAGCCGCGCCATGATGTCAAAACGCTCGGCGGTGCCCTGCATTGCCTCGGTGATCAGCTGACCGGCCAATGTGGTCAGCAGCACCCCTTGCCCGGACCAACCATGCGCGAAGAAGCTCTCTCCGATCCGCCCGAACTGCGGCAAGCGGTTCAATGTCACCCCAACCATGCCGCCCCAGGCATGATCGATCGCCACGCCTTTCAGCTGCGGGAATACCGTTTCGAGATAGGGCCGCACGAAAGCCTCGATATTGGCCGGCGGACGCGGCGAGTATTTCTCGCCGCCGCCAAAGATCAGCCGGTGGTCGGCCGATAGGCGAAAGTAGTTGAGCACGAATTTGCTGTCCGACACCGCTGCGCCGCTGGGGATCAGCGCCCGTGCCCGCGCTTCGCCGAGGGGCGCGGTGGCGACATTGTAGTTGGCAACGGGCATGGTCATCTTGCCCAGCGAGCGCTCAAGCTCGCCCATGAACGCATCGCAAGCGAGCACGCCGTGGCGAGCGGTGACGCTGCCCAGTGCGGTGTGGGCAACGACCGGGCCGCCATGATCGATCCAGGTAACCGCGCTGCCTTCGAAAACCCGAACCCCGGCATTGAGCGCCGCAGCGGCCAGTCCGAGTGCATAGTTCAAGGGGTGGAGGTGCCCGCCGTTCATGTCGATCAGGCCGCCGTGGTAAACCGGACTGGCGACAAAATCGCCGACATCGGCGGCGCTGACCACTGACGCCAAGCGGTAGTCGAGCAGCTGTTCGAGGCATTCCAGGTGACGCCTCAACTCGCCCAGGTGGCTGGGCCGAGCGGCGGCTTCAAAATGACCATGCCGGTAATCGCAGGCGATCGCGTGGCGCTCGATCCGGTTGCGGACCATACCGCCGGCGCTGTTGGCAAGGCTCAGCAAACGCCGGGTTTCCTCCTTGCCGAAGCGCTCAACCAGTTCAACCGCGCCCCAGTTCAGTCCCGGGATCATCTGCCCGCCATTGCGCCCCGAAGCGCCCCAGCCGATCCGCTGACCCTCGAGCAAAACCACCGAGAATCCGGCTTCGGCGGCGTGTAGCGCGGCGGAAAGCCCGGTGAAGCCGCCGCCGACCACCACTACGTCAGCAGTCTCGTCGCCTGTCAGTTGCGGCTGGTTTGGAAAAGGGTTGGCTGTCGCCGCGTAGAGCGACGGTGCGTGAGGCTCCACGATCACACCTTCAGCAGCAGGTGTTCGCGCTCCCACGAGCTGATCACGGACTGATAGGCGTAAAGCTCGGCGTCCTTGATCGCCCAGAATATCTCGAAGAACTCCTCGCCCAGCAGGGTCTTGACCGGCTTGCA
>JANOGS010000198.1:0-2225 GCA_031414115.1 Novosphingobium sp.
CCGCGCCGCCTGCGGTCCAGGCCTATGTCGCCAGCCGCACCAGCCGGGCGGAGCGGACCAAGTCGCTGTCGCTGCTGGCCTCGAGCTTTGGCCTGGGCACCGTGATCGGCCCGGCGCTGGCCCCGTTCTTCATCCTCCCCGGTCTCGGGCTGATGGGGCCGTTCGCGGTATTCACCCTGATTGCCGTGGTGGTGTTGATCACGCTGCGGCTGCGCCTGCCCGACGATTCCCCGGCCTATGCCGCGCGCGGCGATGTGGTTGCGGCGCCGTTCAGCGCCAACTCCGATTCGCGCAGCCGCCAGCGTGACGAGGAGGCCGACGAGATCGATCCCGCCACGATCCCGCGCCTGTCCTGGCGCGACGCACGGCTGCGCCCGTGGCTGCTCTCCGGGCTGATCGGCGGCCATGCCCAGGCAATGATGTTCGGGATCATCGGCTTTCTGGTGCTCGATCGGCTGGGGATGCGCGATACCCCGATGGCCGGAGCCGGGCCGACCGGGATCGTGCTGATGGCCAGCGCGATTGCGACGCTGCTGGCGCAGTGGGGGCTGATTCCGCTGCTCCACCTCGGCCCGCGCGCCTCGAGCCTGTGGGGCATGGTCCTGGCGGTGCTGGGGGTGGCGCTGCTGGCGGTATCCTACGAGCTTCATTCGATCACCATGGGCATGGCGCTGGCCGCGGTCGGCTTCGGGCTGTTCCGCCCCGGTTTCACCGCCGGCTCCTCGCTGGCGGTAAGCCGGGCCGAACAAGGCCAGGCGGCAGGGATCGTCGCCTCGGTCAACGGCGCCGCCTATATCGTCGCGCCGGCCGTTGGGGTCTGGCTCTATGGCCACAGCCAATGGGTCGGCTTCGCCGTG
This sequence comes from Novosphingobium sp., assembly GCA_031414115.1. Classification (GTDB taxonomy): domain Bacteria; phylum Pseudomonadota; class Alphaproteobacteria; order Sphingomonadales; family Sphingomonadaceae; genus Novosphingobium. Next base: position 858 of record JANOGS010000198.1, read on the forward strand.
ATCGAGCTGCTCTGCATCACCGTTTTCGTGCTCGGTCTGATGAACATGACCAGCGACGAAGAGCTGTTGCGCACGGATCGGCGTTAGCGTCCGCCTGACGGCGGATGCAACACCGGCCCGCTCCCCCTCCCAACCACCCAACACTAGGTTACCCTATGGGTGTTCGGGAGGGGGAGCGGGCTGGTGTTGCAAGCTATTCGCGGAGGCGAATAGCGCACCGATCAGAGAATTCCCCGCACCACTTCCTGCGGTCGGCACAGCCGCACACCCTTCCCGGTCTCGACCAGCGGACGTTCGATCAGCCTCGGCTCGGCCACCATCGCTGCCAGCACCTCGGCATCGCTGGCACCGGGCAGCCCGCGCTCCTCGGCATCGGTACCCCTTAGGCGCAGGCCCTGTTGCGGGGTGATCCCGGCATCGCGGTAAAGCTGGGCGAGTTTCGCCGCGCTGGGCGGAGTGACGAGATACTCGACCACGCTCAGTTCCACACCCGGCGTTTCCTCAAGGATTGCCAGAGTCTTGCGCGAGGTGCCGCAGGCCGGGTTGTGCCAGATCGTGGCTTTCATGCCAGGCTCATTAGCGGATTTCGCGGCTCCTGAAAACAATTCGGCACCTCCGCAAACTTGACGCTTGTCAATGCGAACGATTCGCATTAGCGGCAGTCTTGTTATTGCAAATCGTTCTCAATAAGGCTCCCATGACCCGCTTTTCCCGCACCGTGCTTGCCAGTTCCACCGCGCTGTACGGTTTCGTGTCCGCTGCGCCAGGCCTGGCCGAGGAAGCTGGTGAGGGCCAGCAGATCGTGGTGATCGGCCATTCCGAAGGCTACCTCGCTACCGACTCCGTTACCGCAACCAAGACCGACACCCCACTGATCGATGTGCCGCAGACGATCTCGGTGGTTACCCGCGAACGGCTTGACGACCAGGCGCTGCGCTCGATGGCCGAGGTGCTGCGCTATGTACCAGGCACCACGGTCGGCCAGGGCGAAGGCAATCGCGACCAGATCACCCTTAGGGGTCAGAACACCACTGCCGACTTCTTCCTCGACGGAGTCCGCGACGACGTCCAATATTACCGCAGCCTCTACAATATCGAGCGGGTCGAGATCCTCAAGGGCCCGTTTGCGCTGATTTTCGGGCGCGGCGGCAGCGGCGGGATCATCAACCGGGTGCAGAAGACTCCCTCGGCGGGCGGCTTTGCGCTGGCGGGCGCGGCCAGCGTCAGCAGCTTCGGCGCCTGGGATCTGGCCGCCGACCTCAACGCCCCGCTGGGCGACAAGGCCGCGTTCCGGCTTAACGCGGCCTACGAAAGCCTCGACAGTCACCGCGATTTCACTGGCGGCGAGCGCTACGCAGTCAATCCCCA
>JANOGS010000199.1:0-13081 GCA_031414115.1 Novosphingobium sp.
CTCCACTCCCCCGCCTAACCTGCGCCTCCAGATCACCCCGCGTTAACGACCCGGACGATCCCGCCAATCAGCGAGCCGAGCACGAACACATAGATCGGCGGCATCGAGATATAGAGCGGGATCAGCCGCTTCTCGGCCGCCTGGTGATAGCCCAGCGCATAGAGCAGGCGCGCGAACGGCCAGATCGCGCCGATCCCCGCCGCCCATCCTGGGCTGACGACATAGGCGAACAGCCACAGGCCCGGAAGGAACAGGACCAGATGTTCAAGCGTGTTGTGATGCGCGCGGACATAGCGTTCATACCCGGGCGGGCCGCTGTGCGAGGGCACCGCGATCTTGAACCGCCCCCGCGCCAGCCCCGCCGTCAGCAGCGTGAAGTAATAGACCAGCAGAGCCAGCGCGCTGACGATCGCGACATGGATATAAGGATCGGTCATGGATGTGCGTGCCTTCCCCCCAGGAAGGGTCATGGCTAGCTTGCCCTGAGCAGCGCGGCCACTCGCACTTTTGCGGTCCGCGGGAGGGGCGATAAATGAGGACGGGGTAAGCGACGAACAGCCCTCGCCCTACCCCGACTGATCGGTCAGCAGCTTGTCCGGCGCCTTGGGCTGGTGCAGCGCGATCACGTGATCGACCCCGTCGACGGTGATCGCCAGGGTGCCGGCTTCGGTCACTTCGATGAACCCCTTCGATTTGAGGTACCAGGAGTGGAACGCGAAATTGTCATCGCTGCAGCGAAAGTGCTCCTGCAGGGCAAAGGGGCCGACCCCGCTGGCCTGAAAGTTCTCGCGCCGGGTCTTGTAGAGGAACATCAGGATGTTCTTCTGCAGCGCGGCATCGGACAGCGCGGTGTCGCTGCTGACGATCGGTTCCTGGGCTGCTGACGGGTTCTGCTTGCAGCGCTGGTAGAGCAGATCGTATTCCGCGCGCTTGTGCGGAAACTTCAGCGTGTTGTAGGCATCGATGACGGTCGAAAAGCGCTCGACATCGGCGGTCTGCTCATGGTCGGGGTGGTAGATCTTGGCGAAATGGCGATAGGCGCTTTCGACCAGCTTGAGGTCGCAGTTCGGGTTGATCTGGAGAATTTCGTAGTAGTCGATGAATTCTTGTGTGTCGGACATTGGGCCCCCCGATCCGTATCGGGGGCATATAGCGGATAAGCGCTGAACGAAAGGTTTGTACGCGCGGATTAAAGCCCGAAGCTCGCCCGCTCGGCCAGCCGGGCGCGGTAGGCGGCGATTCCCGGGCGGCCCTCATTGACGTCAACCTTGACCCAGCCGGCAAAATCGAGCGCGACCCCGGCGGTGATATCGGCGAGGCTGAACGCGTCGATCGCCGCCCAGGTCCGGCCGTTCATATGCTCCTCGAAGCGGTCGAGGAAGTGGACCAGGCGGGCGCGGCCACGCTCGGCCAGTTCGGGAATCTGGGCGTAGTCGTTGGGGCCTGGCAAGGCGCGGTCGATCATGCCTTTTGCCGTGTTGCGCAGCACTTCAGCGATCGCCATCAGGCATTCGCCCTCAAGCTTCGAATTCCAGCTCGCCACCGCGGCCTTTTCGACCGGGGTGGTGCCGAGCAGCGGCGGCTGCGGCTGCGCGGCTTCGGCCCAGGCGGCGATGGCGGCGTTGTCGGTCAGGGTTGCCCCCTCCTCCAGCACCAGCACCGGCACCGTGCAGGCCGGGTTGATCGCGCGGAATTCCGGAGTGAGCTGCTCGCGCTTGGCGAGGTCGACCTGCTTGACCTCGTGGGCGATCCCCTTCTCGGCGAGGACAATCCGGGCGCGGCGCGGGCTGGGGGCGGTCAGGCAATCGTAGAATGTCGGCATGCCCGGTTCATCGGCTGCCCGGGGTGGCTTGTCAAGCCGATCAGTAATGTTATACTGTAACACGACTCGCTAGCAGGCGGGCATCGAGAGGAGAGCAAGACATGGCCTATGCCGATGCAAGACACACCCAGCGCAATGTCAGCACCGTGGTTGCGGTGGCGGGAATCGAGGCGGGACTGGCCCTCGCGCTGATCGCGGGGCTTTCGTATACATATTCCACCCTCCCCGACCGGCACTTGCCGACGACCGTGATCACCACCGATCCGCCCACAATCGATCCGCCGATCGACCCGCCCGAAACCAAGCCCGACACCCCCAGAGTGATCGACAGGCCGATCGACATTCGCGATCCGGTCGACGTCGGCACTGCCCCGCAGACGGGCCTCACAGGTGCGGGCGACGGCCTGAGCGGCGGCGAAGGGGTTGGCACGGCGGTGTTCCCCACCCCGATCCCCTCGCCGGTCCCCAGTTTCGCGGCCGTCAAGGCCAAGCCGCGCGGCAATCCGGCCAATTGGGTGACCGAGAACGACTATCCGACCAGCGCAATCCGCGCCGAGCAGCAGGGCCGCACCAGCTTCCGCCTGAGCCTCGATGCGGCGGGCAAGGTCACCGGCTGCACCGTCACCATGTCCAGCGGCTCCCCCGCGCTCGACACCGCGACCTGCGACAAGCTGACCCGCCGCGCGAAGTTCGAAGCCGCGATCGACTCCACCGGAGCCAGGACCGAGGGGTTCTACCTGGGCTCGGTCAACTGGCGGCTGCCAGACGAATGAGGCGCTGACAGCCCCAGCCAGCGCCCCGCCAGCCCCCAAGCTGGCGGGTCGCGTTAAAATACGCGCCTTCAGCTCGCCATTCTCTGGCCTCTGAAATCAGCGGGAATCGGACAGTTGGTGCAAACTCTGTCATCGCACAGCCGGCAGAGCGTGCAGCGCTGCAGATCCGTTGTTTCCAGTGACGCCAGCATCTTGTGCAGCAGTGCGGCCAAGCTCTCCTGCTCGGGGCCCGTCAGCGGCATCACGAACGGCCTGATGGCGGCAAGACGCCCATGCAGCAGCTTCTCGCGCAGGGCCGCGCCTTGCTCGGTGAGATAGAGCGCGATGGCCCGCCGATCGCGCCCCTCTTGGCGCTCGACAAGACCATCTGCGACCAGGCGATCGACGAGACGCACCGAGCCCGGGTGAGAGAGGCCAAGAATGCGCCGCAACTGCTCGTTGGACGGGCCCAGCCCATAGCCGATCACCACCAGCGCAGCAGGGGTTTCGCCGGCATGGTTGAGGATGTCTCTCGCCGTCTCCTCAATCCGGTCAGCGACAGCAAGTCCGACGACGCCGAGCAGGTTTGCAGTACGTTCTATCATTCCCGGACTATATGTGCGGCGCGCACATTTTTCAACTTGACGATATGTGCGTTGCGCACATAGTTGCAACACTGCAACTTCACTGGAGGCAACGGAGAGCACCATGGCCGACCAACCCGCAACGTCCCTCACCCCCGAACACCTGGATTTCTTTGAGCGCTTCAAGTCGTTCTGGGCCGCGCCCTCCGGCCTGCGCGTGGCCGAACTGATCGCCCCGGATGCGACGATCCACTTCACCGGTGCAGGCACGTTCTCGGGCACCGAGTACATCGATGTCATGCAAGGAATTCTCGATTCGATGGTTGGACTGAAGGTCACGCCGCTCGACTGCGCCGGCGACGGCGATCGCCTCTACATCTTCTGGGAAACATCGGCCGTGATCGACGGAACGCCGCGCACATACCTAGGGGTGGATCGCTTTCGCCTGGCCAATGGCATGGCGATCGAGGAGCATGTGATCTTCGATTCTGCCGCGCTTCAGCCGGCAAGCTGAGGTAACGCAATCATCGCTGGTTGGTCATCACGACGGCGTCTGCCAGATCAAAGAGGCGTTAGCCCCCTGCCTTTTTGACAGCTCCATCTGATCGGCGCATGGGCAGGCCATGCAGTTTGCCGGTTTCGACATCGCTCATTTTCTCGGCAATTGCTGGCAGAAGCGCCCGCTGCTGGTGCGCAATCCGTGGCGCCAATGGGAGAACCCACTGGACCCCGATGCCCTGGCGGGCCTGGCCTGCGAAGAGGGGATCGAAGCGCGCCTGATCACCGGCAATGGCCCGCGCCTGGCGATGGAAAGCGGCCCCTTGCCCGAGGCCCGGTTCGGCGAACTTGGCGGCGGCCCGTGGACCTTGCTGGTCCAGGCGGTGGATCACCACATCCCCGAAGTTGCCGCCCTGATCGAACCGTTCCGGTTTGTCCCCGATTGGCGGATCGACGACGTCATGGTCAGCTACGCCACTGACGGCGGCGGGGTTGGTCCGCATTTTGATCAGTACGATGTGTTTCTGGTGCAGGGACTGGGCCGGCGGCGCTGGCGGGTTGGGCCGAAATGCAATGCAAGCACGCCATTGGCGCCGCACGATGATCTGCGGCTGATCGCCGATTTCGCGGCGACCGACGAATGGATCCTGGAGCCCGGCGATATTCTCTATGTACCACCAGGCTTTGCCCATGACGGTGTGGCAGTCGGCGACGATTGCATGACCTATTCGATCGGGTTTCGCGCGCCATCGCGGGCTGAGCTGATCGAACGCTGGAGCGAACGCCAGGCCGACGAAATGCCGGACGAGGATCGCTATGCCGACCCCGACCTTGCGGTTCAGGCTCATCCCGGCGAAATCACCACGCCAGCGATCGATCGCCTGCATGCGATGGTCCTGACGGCACTGGGTGATCGCGCCGCCTTTGCCCGCTGGTTCGGCGCCTATAACAGCTTGCCAAAATATCCCGATACCGATTGGCGACCCGAACATCCGATCGCCCAGAACGCGGTGCGGGCACATCTGGCTGAAGGCGCGCCGCTCAGCCGCAACCCGGCCAGCCGCTTCTCCTTCATCCGCCAGCAGCAGGGAACAGTCCTGCTGTTCGTCGACGGCGAGTGTTTTGAATGCGCAGGCGAGACGGCAGCACTGGCCCAGCAGCTATGCGCGGGGCCGACCGTGGCCGTGGATCCGGCGCTTGCGGAAGCGATCCCGGCCCTCACCCTGATCGCCGCCCTGATCGATCAGGGCAGCCTGGCCTTTGACGACGCGGACTGAGCGGCCGTGGCCCTGATCCTGTTCAACAAGCCCTATGGCGTATTGTGCCAGTTCACCGACGAAAGCACGGGCCCTGCCCGGCCAACCCTGGCTGCGTTCATCGATGTGCCCGGAATCTACCCGGCCGGGCGGCTCGACCTTGACAGCGAGGGACTGTTGTTGCTGACCGATGACGGCGGGTTGCAGGCACGGATCGCCGACCCGCGTTTCAAGACGCCCAAGACCTATCTGGTCCAGGTAGAGGGCAATCCTGATGAGACAGCCTTGGCGGCGCTGCGGCGCGGCCTGCGCCTCAAAGACGGGCCAACCTTGCCGGCTGAGGTCGAACTTGTCGCCGAGCCTGCACTCTGGCCGCGCGATCCCCCGGTGCGGTTTCGCAAGAGCGTGCCGGATTGCTGGCTGCGTCTCACCATCAGCGAAGGCCGCAACCGGCAGGTGCGTCGGATGACGGCAGCGGTCGGGCATCCCACCCTGCGGCTGGTGCGCTGGCGGATCGGCGACTGGACGCTTGACGGCCTGGACCCGGGGCAATGGCGGGTTGGGGAGAGTGGTGGTTAGTCCCCCTCACCCATCCTTAACCCCCCGCCGCTATCCTCCCGCGCCATGGAACGCGCTGTATTCCCGCCCGAAACCCATACCGCTTTGGCCGCGTTGTACCCGCATACGCCGGGCAAGCTTAACCACGCGCTGCTGGGGCATCCGCTGCTGACACTGGAGGCGCTGGCCGATCTGGCTGCCTCGCTGCCCGCCGATTCGATCGAGTACAACCCCGGCGACGTCCTGATCGGGATCGCGCCCGAAGCCATGCCTGCTCCCAAACTTGGCGTGGTCGAGACGATCCGCACCATCGCCCAGGCCGGATCGTGGGTCGCGCTCAAACGGATCGAGCAGCATCCGGCCTATGCTGCGCTGCTGGGAGAAGTGCTGGGCGAGCTCAAGCCGATCGTCAGCCCGCGCACCGGGGCGATGCTGCAGCATGAGGGGTTCATTTTCGTCTCCTCGGGCGGCTCGGTCACCCCGTTCCACTTCGATCCCGAACACAACATCCTGCTGCAGGTCACGGGCAGCAAGATCATGACCGTGTTTCCGGTCGAGGACGAGGAGCTGTTCGCCGCCCCGGTCCACGAGCAGTTCCACCTTGGCGAGCATCACCGCAACCTGCCGTGGCGCGATGCCTTTGCCGCCAAGGGCGTGCCGATCGAGATCGGTCCTGGCGAGGCGATCCACGTGCCGGTCAAGGCCCCGCACTGGGTTCAGAACGGCCCGGAACCGTCGATCTCGTTGTCAGTCACCTGGCGTTCCGACTGGTCCTATGCCGAGGCCGATGCCCGCGCCTTCAACCAGATGCTGCGCGAGCTGGGGATCGAGCCCGCCAGTCCCGGCGCCTTCCCCGCCCAGAACCGCGCCAAGGCCTATGCCTGGCGCGCGGTGAGGAAGCTGGGGCTGCGCAACAGCACCTGAGCCAGCGCAAGGCACGCAGCCTGCCTTGACAGAGTCGAGGAATGCGTCCCAAATCTCCCGACAAGGGGAGATTGCGTCATGGCCCGAACCGTTCTCGCAGCAAGCCTCGCCGGTCTGATCGCACTGTCCGCTCCCATCCCCGCACTGGCTCAGGTGGTAGAGGAAACCGCACCACTCGACGTTGCCGGGACCGGATTTGAGGACGATTTCGACGATCCCTTGCTGACCGACAACGAGTTCGAGGAAATGGTCGAGGACGAACTGTTCGCTGACGACGAGTTCAACGACCCGGAGGCCGAGTTAACCGAGGACGATGCGATCCTTGTCGAAACCGGCGCTGATGGTGTGCCCGACGCTTTCGAGCTCGTCGACGAGGACGGCGAATCCGAATACGGGGATGACGAAGAAGAGGAGTGGATTGAGGATCCCGATGACGACCTGGACGAGAAACTTGGCCACTTCGTCGAACAGCTGCCGCTGATCTGCAAGCCGGGTGCCTGCGCTGCGCCATCAGACGCTGTCACGCCTGCCGCCGGGCATCCGTCGGTCACGGCGAACCTGGCCCGGCTTTCCCCGCCCCGGACTTCGATCGGCTTGCTGGGCGGCAAATGGGTTGGCGGGCGGTTTCCGGGCGATCTTGTTGCGGCCGGCCTGGCCGGGGGCACCGGGCTTGCGGGCAGGCCGACGGCATCCAACTTCGCGGCTTCGGCCCTGCGCCTGATAACCGGGGTTTCCGGAGCCTTCACTCCGGGCAGCGGCGCCTCAAAGGTATTGCTCGTCAAAGACGGTGGCGCGCCCTACCAGGCGCAGATCAGGCAGGCGAAGAGCCAGCGCTCCAGATTCAACGCGCAAGACGCGGCGAAATACGCCAACACCCCCGATTGGGAGCTTCAGCATATCTGCGGCGGCACGCTGATCGAGCCGGATTGGGTGCTGACCGCGGCGCATTGTCTGTGGCCGGAACAGGACCTCAGGGCCGAACCGTTGATGGTCCATGGCGTGAACGTGCTGCTGGGCGCAGAGAACATTGCCCGGCCCGAAACCGGCAAGACCTACCGGGTCGATCGACTGGTGATCCATCGCGGCTGGAATCCGGTCGATCCCAAGACACCGGGAAGCGGCAACCGGTACGTCCACGACATCGCGCTGGTCCACCTGGTTACCGGCGGCGCCGCGCCGCGGGTCAACCAGATCTCGGTGATCGAACGGCTGGTCGGGCCAAATCCGGACGACAAGACCCCGGTTTCGGTGACCGGCTGGGGAAAGACGCGCGAACTGGCAAGCCAGCTTGCCGCGACCGCGCTGTGGCGCGCGGACGTAAACCTGATCAGCAACTTGCGGTGCCGCGACAAGCCCGGTTTCGGAACCTATTATCCGCCCGGAGGCAGGCCGCCAGTTGAACGGGTGCCAAGGACTTCGGTGTGTGCCGGTGAGAGCACGGGCAAGGCCTGCGCCGGTGACAGCGGCGGGCCGCTGGTCCTGACCAATGTCGCGCCTGGGCGACTGGTCGGGGTCACGTCCTGGACCAAGGAAAAGAGCTGCGGCAAGCCGGAGATACCCAACGTCTATTCCAGCGTCGCGGCCTACAAGCAGTGGATCGAAGGCGCGATGAACGCTCCGGGGAGACCGGGCGGGGTGACTTATTACTAGAATCCGGGCGTGATCACTGCCTGGTGATCACGCCCGCAATTCTGTCAGTCAGGACTTGCTGGCTGGTTCAGGGCCGAGGGCCACCGCTGGTCCCCGCGTCGCCCGAAGTGTCGGTGCCCGTTGGCGCAGGCGCAGCAGCCGCATCGGTGGCAGCCGCGTCAGTGGCTGGCGCAGCTGCCGCGTCGGTAGCAGCAGCTTCGGTGGCGGCGGCATCGACGGCAGGCGCTTCCTCAGCCTTCTTTTCGCAACCGGCCAGCATGATCGCCGAACCGGCAATCGCGACGAGCAATAGTTTGTTCATGGCATTCCCCCTCAGTGTTGAGACTGGTGAGACTAACCGAAGCCCAGCTCACTTAGCAACCGGGAAAACTCAGGGCTACCCCGAAGCGGATCCAGCATCGGATCGGTATAGGCCAGCGCCAGGCCGACGTCGCCGATCTCGCGCGCAAAACGCAGTTTGGCCAGGGCCTGGTCGGCCTCGCCCCATTGCGCCAGAACCTGCGCCTGCTGATAGGACCCGGCATCGCCAACTGCCTTGACCAGTTCGGCCATCCAGCGCTGCGCGGCGTCATTCCTGCCCAGTTTGCGATCGACAATGGCAAGCCCGGTCAGGCGCTGCATTTCGTTGTTTTCCAGCACATATTCGGCGCGGGCTTCGTCGAGCCTGGCCATCTGCAGCAAGGCGTCGCCAAGATGGGCGTGCGAGCCCTCGATCCGCGAATTGAGCGCCAGCGCCTTGCGGCTGTGTTCCACCGCGCGCGGATAGTCCCGCCCGCAATAGGAGACAAAGGCGGCCAGCCTGAATACCCCGGGATTGAGCGGATCGAGCGCGATCGCGCGCTTGATTGCCTCCGCCGCTTCGCGCTTGTGCCCCATTTCGGCGACATAGGCGCTGTAGAGGCTGAGCACGCCGGCATCGCCCGATCCCAGCTTGCGCGCCTTGGCGTAGGGTTCCCAGGCCCCGCGCAGGTCAAGCTTGCCCTGCAGCAGGACGTAACCGAGCGTTGATTGCGCGAAGGCCAGATCGGGGGCCAGCTTCACCGCCCTGCGCGCTGCGGCCTCGGCATCGTCATAGGCCGCCTTGAACTCGCTCGCCTGGACGAAATTGTTGGTGATGACCACGATCACTCGCGCCCGCGCGGCGAGGGCCATGGCGAAATTGGCATCTTTGGCGATCGCCGCTTCATATTGCGCCAGCGCCGAGCGGTAGGCCGCCTCGCCCGAGCGCAGTTCGTAGAAGGCGTTGCCGCGCAGATAAGCCTCATAGGCGCTGACGCTGGACGTGCCGCCCAGTTCTCTAGAGCTTGACTTGCTGGTTCCCGTGGTCTGCGCCGTCATCGCCGCAGCAACCGCATTGGCGATCTCGTCCTGGATCTGGAACACGTCATCGAGCCGCTTTTCGAACTGCTCGCTCCACCCGGTCACCCCGGTCTTGCCATCGGTGAGCGTGGCCGAAATCCGCAGCTCCTCACCCGAACGCCGGACCGCGCCATCGAGCACGAAATCGACCTCGAGACGATCGGCGACATCGGTCAGGTCGTCCAGCCCATCCTTGGCCACACTCGCGATCGAGGTGGGCGCGCGGACCAGCAACCTGGCATTGCGCGACAGTGTCGAGCGGATCTGCTCGGAAATCCCCTCGGCAAAGAAATCCTGACCGGGATCACCGCTGAGGTTCCGGAACGGCAAGACGGCAACGCGCTTGTCGGTTTGCGCCGATGATCCGAACAGGCCGCCCTGCCACACCGCCAGCGCCGCCCCTCCAGCCAAAACCACAGCGCCGCCAGCGATCAGGGTCCGGCGGTCAATCCGCTGCTGCGGCCTGGACGGCGAGGCGGGCTGCGGCGCTTGTCCGGCGAAGCCCTGCACCGCGCGGACCGCACGCTGCATCTCGGGCGCCTCGGCCTTGCCGCGCCATCTCGAAAAATCGATCACCTGGAACTGGCGAAATCCCAGCGGCGGTTCGGTGCCATCGATCGACAGCGGAACCAGGCAATTGCGGTCCCGTCCCCGGGTCGCCTCATCGCGGACCCAGTTCGAACTGACCGAACTGCGCGACCACAGCACCACCACCGCATCGGCTGCTTCGAGCGCCGCCTCGGTGGTCGGCAGAAAGCTCACGCCCGCTTCCAGCAGCCCGTCCCACCAGACCTTGATTCCGGCCTGCTCAAGCGCCTTGATCACCGGCAGCGCGCGCTTCTGATCGACCCGGGTATAGCTCAGGAAGACGGTTGCTGGCTTGTCGAGTTCGGGAAGCATCCCGGTGTAATCCCCTGTGCAAGGCTGGGCCGCCCGCAATCTGGCAGGGGCTTGCCAGCGAGGCGGGCACGCGTCAATCGAGCCGCGTCGTCCAGGGTCAATCTAACGCAGGATTTCCATCGCCTGGGGATCGAGCCGCCGCGCGGTATCCGCCGCCATCCGCGATTCGACCGACATGCCAAGCCAGTCGTAGGTCCCCGCCAGATAGGCATAGACCCGCGGATCGTCAGGGCTCTGCTTGGCCGCCTCTAGCAGCATTGCCAGCGCCGGCTGGAAATCCTTGGCGCGGTACAGCGTGATCCCTCGCGCCAGCACCGAGCCGGACGCGATCGGGGTGCGCGCGGTCAACGCGGCAGCGGCGGGCGCTGCGGCAGCGCTCTGCACCGGCTTGGCCGTGGTCGGCGGGGTGAATTTGGCGGCCCTATCCTTCGCCGCCTTGACTATGGCCTCCGGGCAGACGATCGAATCGAGCACACATCCCACTTCGCGAAACATGTCGGCCTTGGCGAGATCCTTGGGCACGCCGATGCCGCGGCGGGTCATGTCGCCGATCATCGAACAGGCGATCGCATCGTTATCCGCGCAGCCAATCTCATAGCCCTTGGCTGCTATTTCCTCGAAGCGCTGGTCATAGGGCTTGCCCGGCCGCCACTGCGCCTGCGTCGCGCCCATCCGGGCGAGCCGGTTGGCCTGACGCCGGCAGGCCTCACCTTCGCTCAATTGGCAGGCGTTGCTGAGATAGTTGTCCGCCTGATCGGCATCGGCTGCTACTCCGATCCCCTCTTCATAGCGCAAGGCAAGCCACAGGCAGGAGGTGGCATGGCCGGTTTCGCAGCGGGCCTTGTTGGCACGGGCATCGGGCATCGGTTCGCCTGGTTTGATGCCCTTGGCCAGCATCTCGGGAACCACTCCCTCGAGAACGGTGCACAGCTGCGAACCCAGCCGGCAGGCCTTTTCGGCCAACTCGAGCGCCAGCGCCGGGTTGCGCGGCACCCCGATCCCGTCCTGATAGACTGCGCTCAAATCCTCGCAGGAATAGCCTTCGTTGAGATCGCAGCCGCGCTGCAGCAAGGCCGCAGCGCGCTTGGGATCCGTGGCCGTGCCCAGGCCATTGCTGGTCCGCCGGCCCGCCACCAGACAATCCAGCGCCACGCCCAGATCGCAGGCGCGGGTCCACAGCGCCAGCGCTGTGACCGCGCTCTTGGCCACGCCCTTGCCGTCGTCGTAGCGGTCAGCAAGATCCGAACAGGCCGTGCCATCGCCGCGATCACAGGCCGCCTTGAGCGCTGCCGGAGCGGGAGCTGGCGGCTCGGCCGCCAGCGCGGGTGAAGCGCAGACAAGACCGATCGCAGCAAAAGCGGCGAGGACGAACGCGGCGAACTTGCGGATTATGGCACGCCTCCCCAGGCTTGCGACTGGTGAGGAGAATAGGCCGGGAAGCAGCAGAGTAAAGCGGACAGATAGTCTTTCGGGACGGCGAGGTTCAGTTCCCCTTCGCCGCCCTTACCGGCCCCGCCCCGGCCTTGACCTCCGCCGCCTCCTCGCGCGCCGCCTGGGCACGCTCTTCAGCCGTCTTCTGGTAGTCCTCCGGCGCGCGGATGAAGACGCCGTTGCTGGCGAGTTCGGCCATTTCGGTTCGGGTCCGGGCGGCGCGGCTCGCAGGGAGTTCAGCCGCCAGCGCGCGGGTTTCGGCGGCCATGGTCACCACTCCGTCGGCGACCTCGACCTTGCGGCTGAAGCGATACAAATCGCCCACCACCTTGTCGAGCGAGCCGCCCTGGAGGCGGAAACCCTTGCCCTTGTTGGGCAGGCGGACGACGGTGCGGCTGCCCCACCAGCCGGGATATTCGAACGCGAACGGCGCCTCGGGATTGAGCTCGCCCTCACGCGCGATATCGAACCGCCAGCCGAGCCGGGCGCGGTCAAGCTCGTACCAGCGGGTGCCGAGGTCGCGGCTCCATTCCATCGCCGCCGAACCGCTCATGGAGATAACGAAATCGCCGGTCGCGGGATCGTCCTGGGTGGCGACCTTGCCGGGCGAGACGAAATCGTAGGCCTCGCGCCACAGCTTGCGCAGTTCGCGGTTGCGATCAGCCTGGCTGAACCCGGCGTATTTCTGGCGCATCTCTGAAGCAGCCGGGCCGCTGAAGCGCATTTCGGCGCTCGCGGTGGCGGGCACATCGAGCCCGCGGCTGGCATCGAGAGTCAGGCTGACCAATTCTTCGGGGCGATCGAACGGTTCGGGAACCAGCGCCACCAGCCCGGCGCCAACTGCGGTGACCGGCACGCCGGCAGTCCAGTTGGGGACCCGTACCCGATCAAGGCTGAGATCGCCGAGCCGGGTGCCGTCGAGGAAATAGCTCTTGCCGGCCACTTTCGCCTCGACGATCACATGGTCGAAAGCTTCCATGCTCGGCAGCCGCGCGGCCAGCAGATCGCCCTGCTGGGTGTGGACCAGCAGCGGCCGCGCCTCGATCCCCAGCTCGGTCAGCAGCGCGATCAGCAGCACGGTCTTGGCCTTGCAATCGCCGAACCGCCGGGTCCAGGTCGCCTCGGCGTCGGCCGGCACGAACCCGCCGGCGTTCATCCCCATGAACAGATAACGGATCTGCTCCTGGACCAGCTGCAGAGCCAGCTCGGCGCGGCGCTTGGGATCCGCAGTCTGGGCCGCGATCTTCGCCGCTTCGGCCTTGATCGGGCTGCTCGGGGCCAGCTTGCCGGCCGCGGCATAGAGCGGCGCGTAAGTGCGGCTGACCCCGGCCCAGTCGGTGAATTCGG
>JANOGS010000200.1:0-25299 GCA_031414115.1 Novosphingobium sp.
GACGTCGCCACCGGCGCCAGCGGCACGCCGTTTGTCGCCCCGGCCGACGGAGTGGTCACCCTTGCCGCAGCCAGTTCGTTCTCGCTTGAGGGGCGCTTGCTGATGATCGACCACGGCATGGGCCTCAATAGCGCCTTCCTCCACGCCTCGAAGCTGGTCGTCAAGGAAGGCGACGTGGTCCGCCAGGGCCAGTACATCGGCAACATCGGCATGACCGGCCGGGCGACCGGACCGCACCTCCACTGGTCGCTCAAGTGGCACGAAGCGCGGCTCGATCCGCTGCTGTTTACCGGAACGATGGGTTCGCGCTGAGGCCTGTTACTGCACCCGGCGGAACTTGAGCCCGGCCATGCCATCGACGCTGACGAAGTAGGATCCCAGCGCCCCGCGCGTGATCACCGCCTTGTTGCCCGGTTCCGGTGCCAGGGGAAAGCTGTTGCGGTCGGTCTGTTCCCAGGTCCCCGCCTCGGCGAAGCGCAGGATCAGGTTGCCGCTGCGCGACGAGACCGATGTTACGGTCGTCTCCAGCCGCTTGACCGCCTCTTCGTTCTCGTCATCGTCGCCGCCGAACCCCAGCAGCTTGCCGATCGGCGCAGCGAAGCCGAACAGGCCGCGCCGGGCATTGCGGACCTGCTCGCGGTCGGCGATCATGATGTCCTTCTTCTGGGTCGCGGCCTCAAGCGCGGCCACGCGCTGGTCAAAACAGCCGAGCCGGGCGGCAGGGTCGGCCACGCTCTTGCAGTCGAGCAATTCGCGAAACAGCTGCGGTGGCCCGTCCGGCTTCGGCTCGTCCGCCAGCACCGGACCGCCGACCAGCGCCAGAGCCAGCACAAATATTTTCAAGCGCGCCATGCGATACTCCCTGGCTTGGCATTCTGGCCGACTTGTCCAGCGCAAACCCGGCCTCCAGCGGGGTGTAGAGCGAGTCCGGGGCTGTGGCAATTAGGATACAACCGGCACGGAAACGCGCTGCAATGCGCTGCGCTTGCTTTACTAAATTGCTACCCTTCGCCATCCAAGGGGCATGCCCATGGCGGTTTGTTGCGCGATTTTGCCAAGCCGCCATGTGTGATTCGACTTTGATCCGCTCGGGGGCGGATCTCCGTGTAGAGGGACTCATCACGTGAAAAAATTCAATATGCTCAAGACGGGCGCCGCGCCGATTGCGCTCAGCGCTGCACTGCTCGCCATGCCGGCGTTCGCCCAAGATGCCTTGCCGCAAGATGCGGACGCTGCCGACGAACAGCCGGTCATCATCGTGACGGGTACCCGCATCCAGTCGCCCAACCTGACTGCTGCCGCGCCGGTCACTGCCATCACCGCAGCTGACATCAAGCTCTCGGGCACCGGCAAGACCGAAGACATTCTGAACTCGCTGCCGCAGGTGTTCGCAGCCCAGTCGTCAACCCTGTCGAACGGCGCAACCGGCACCGCCACGGTTGACCTTCGCGGTCTCGGCTCGACGCGCACCCTGGTGCTGATCAACGGCCGCCGCCTGATGACCGGTGACCCGACGATCGCAGGCTCGGCCGCTGACCTCAACTTCATCCCGGCCGCGATGATCAAGCGCATCGACGTGCTGACCGGCGGTGCCTCGGCGACCTACGGCGCCGACGCGGTCGCAGGCGTGGTCAACTTCGTGATGGACACCGATTTCCAGGGCTTCCGGATCGACGCCAACTACTCGTTCTATCAGCACAACAACCGCAACAAGCGTGTCCGTCCGCTGCTCGATGCGCGCCAGGCTGCGGGCATCCCGGGCTACGGCTATCCCCGCGGCAGCGTTGCCGATGGCGGCAACTTCGATGTCACCGCTTCGTTCGGCAGCAGCTTCGATGATGGCAATGGCCGCTTCATGGCCTATGCCGGCTACCGCAAAGTCAATCCGGTGCTGCAAGCGCGGCGCGATTACAGCGCCTGCACACTGCAGCTCACCGGTGCGGCTCTGGCCGGCCCGACGCGGCTTAATCCCGCGGCTCCGCAGCAGTGCGGCGGCTCGGCGACATCCAACAATGCGATCATCTTCGCGACCTACTCGACCTCCACGAGCGAAGGCGGCACCACCACTGCCACCACTTCGACTTTGGCGGCGCTGGGCGAAGGCACGATCACACCGTTCTCTGCCAACCGCTACAACTTCGCCCCGCTGAATTACTTCCAGCGCCCCGACGAGCGCTACACCGCCGGCGTCTTCGCCGATTACGAAATCAACGAAGCGATCCATCCGTACATGGAATTCATGTTCATGGACGATCGCACCCTCGCGCAGATCGCGCCGTCGGGCGATTTCGGCAATACTTTGACCATCAACTGCGACAACCCGCTGATGAGCGCGCAGCAGCGCTCGCTGATCTGCGCCTCGCAGAACCTGATCAACGGTTTCGTAGGCAACTTCCCGCTTGCTACTGGCGCGGCCTACAATCCCAACCAGGGCAATGCGCCGATCGACTTCATCGATTCGGCCACCGGCGCCACGTATAACCGGGGCTTCTTCCAGCTACTCCGTCGCAATATTGAGGGCGGCCCGCGCATCAGCGATCTTCAGCACACCGCGTTCCGGACCGTGATCGGTTCTCGCGGCGAACTGGGCAAGGCCTGGAGCTACGACCTTTACTATCAATACGGCCGGACCAACTATTCGCAGATTTATACCAACGAGTTTTCGGTCGCCCGTATTACCAAAGCGCTTGACGCTGTGACCAACCCGGCGAACGGGCAGGTCGTCTGCCGCTCGTTCCTCGACGGTACCGATACGGGCTGCCTGCCCTACAATCCCTTCAGCGGGGCGCCTTCGGCTGGTGCATTGGCTTATGTCAGCGGCAGCGGCTTCCTGAAGGGTCAGACCTCGCAGCAGGTGCTCAGCCTCAACCTCACTGGCCGGCTTGGCGAATACGGCTTCAAGTTGCCGTGGGCGGAAGATGGTGTGAGCGTTGCGCTTGGCGCCGAATACCGCAAGGACTCGCTCGAGCTGGATGGCGACAATGCCTTCAACACTGGCGATCTCACCGGCCAGGGCGCGCCAACGCTCGACGTCACTGGCGGCTACAACGTCAAGGAAGTTCTGGGCGAAATTAACATTCCGATTGTCCAGAATTCCTTCATCCACAGCCTCAGCTTCAACGGTGCCTATCGCTATTCGGACTACAGCCTGTCGAATGGTCGTTCGATCACCACTGACACCTATAAGCTGGAAGCCGAATTCTCGCCGATCCGCGACATCAAGCTGCGTGCAACTTACAACCGTGCGGTTCGGGTGCCGAACATCCAGGAGCTGTTCGCACCGCAGTACGTCGGCCTTGACGGAGTCACCGATCCCTGCGCGGGAGCGCCGATCACGGCAACGCAGTTTGGCTGCCTTGCCCAGGGCCTGGTCGTTGGCCAGTCCGTCACCGCCAACCCGGCCGGCCAGTACAACGGTCTGCTCGGCGGTACGCCAAGCCTGAATCCAGAGCAGGCCACCACCAAAACCCTCGGCGTGCTGATCCAGCCAAGCATTGTTCCGGGCTTTTCGCTCTCGGTCGACTGGTTCGACATCGAGATTACAAACGCGATCCAGGGTTATGGCGCGGACGCAATTCTGGCCTCGTGCAACACCTCGACCGCGACCACGGTTGCCCCGGCCTGCGCGCTGATCAACCGTGATCCGGCTGGCTCGCTGTGGCTGACTTCGGGCGGCTTTGTCGAAGATCTGCAGACCAACGTCGGCAGCGTCAGCACCCGCGGTGTTGAAGTCAACGCAGCCTACTCGCGCCAGATCGGCGGTCTCGGCACTCTCGGCTTCAGCCTGGTCGGGACCTACCTCGACGAATATGCCACCGACAATGGCCTGACCGAAGCCTACGATTGCGCCGGTTACTACGGCCCGACCTGCGCCACGGTCGCGCCCGAATGGCGGCACCGTGCCCGCATGACGCTGAACATGAAGAGCGGTCTCGGCGTATCGTTCGCCTGGCGTTACTTCGGCGCAGTCGATATCGAGTACAAGAACCCCAGCGGCACGCTTGCCGGGAACTTCTACGATGTCGATTCCCGCATTGGCGCGCAGAGCTACTTCGATCTGGCGCTGACCGCCAAGGTTGGCCGTCACTTCTCGTGGCAGCTCGGCGTCAACAACATCCTCGACAAGCAGCCGCCGCTGACCCACTCGGGCAGCGCTCGCTTCAGCCAGGGCAACTGCGCCAGCGTAGTCTGCAACGGCAATACCTATCCGGGCACCTACGATGCGCTCGGCCGGTACATCTACACGGGTGTGACGCTGGACTTCTAATCCGGTCCATCACAGCCTAGAACGGCGGCGATCCTTCCGGGGATCGCCGCCATTTCTATTTTCGGGCCAGCCGCCAATCAGCCAGAGACCGCCCATGCAAGCAACCACGCCGCCCGAAGTGCTCAGCCAGATCGCCGGGCTTGCCCGCTCGGGCCGGATGGATGAGGCAGCCATCCTGGTGGCAAGTGCGCGCCATCGCAGCGCCGCCGATCCGGTGCTGGCCGCGCTCGGCGGCGCCATTGAGTTTCACCGCGGCCAGTTTGCGCGCGCGGTGCCGCTGCTGCGCGAAGCCCTGGCCGACAAGCCGGGCGATATCACCATCCGCACCAACCTCGCCGAAGCCCTGTTCCGGATTGACGACACTGCCGGGGCCATGGCGCTTTGCGACGAGGCGAGCTGCCTGGCCGACCGCAGCCTGCGCCTCGCCCGGCTCGGCGGCTTTCTTGCCCAGCAGGCCGAAGACTTTGAAACCGCGATAGCCCGCTACAGCCACGTCGTTGCGGCCGATCCCCAGGATTGGTCGAGCTGGAACAACCTGGGCAACAGCTACAGTTCGGTTGGGAACTTCCCCGCCGCAGTTGAAGCCCTGGACAAAGCGATCGGGCTGGCGCCCGATTCGCAGCCGATCCGGGTCAATCTCGGCAATATCCTGCTCGAAGGCGGCGATCCGGGCCGGGCCGAGGTCGTGTTGAAGGAGGCGGCCGAGCACGATCGGGAAGACCCTGCGCCGCTGCTTTCCCTGTTTACGCTCTATCGCCAGTCCGGGCGCGAAGACGACGCGGCTTTTGATGTCATGGTCGCAGCCACCTCGCGGAAGCCTGATGATCCCAGGATCCTCGACGAGGCTGCGCACGAAGCCTCACGGGTTCACCGCTACGACGAGGCTATCGCGCTGTACTGGCGCGCAATCGAAGCAAGGCCGGGGATGGGCAGCGCCTACACCGGTCTTGCCTCGGTGTTTGACCGCGCCAATCGCGAGGACGAAATCGAACCGCTGCGCGACCGTGCCGCGGCGGAATCGGCTCCAGAACAGCACATCGCATTTCTCGACGCGCTGCGACACAAGCGGGCCGGGCATATCGAAGACGCGTTTGCCGCGCTTGAACGTTCAGCCGAGGTGGTTGGCAAGGGCCGCCGCATGCATCTCCGCGGGACCATGCTCGATCGAATCGGAAGACACGAAGAAGCCTTCGCGGCCTTCGTCGAGATGAACCAGCACGCGATGGACGATCCCGGAAATCCGCGCGAGCGGGCCAAGGACTATCGCGACTATGTGCGGACCACGTCCGAACTGCTGACCCCGCAATGGGCCGCCGGCTGGAGTCCGCCACCGCCTGCAGACCCGGCCCGGCCTTCGCCGATATTCCTGGCCGGCTTCCCTAGGTCTGGCACAACCTTGCTCGACACGATGCTGATGGCGGACCCCCGCGCCCTTGTTCTCGAGGAAGAGCCGTTCATCGCTGAGCTCGAGCGGGCGGTTGGCGGGGTAGAGGCGCTGGCAACTCTCGATGCCGAGGCGCTGCTGGCGCACCGCCAATCCTATTGGCAGCGCGTTGCCAGCCGCGGAGCGATCACCCCGGAAACCATCGTCATCGACAAGCAGCCGCTGCACGCCAACAAGATCCAGTCGATCATGCGGTTCTTCCCCGATGCCCGGATCATCCTGGCTGTGCGGCATCCCTGCGATGTTTTGCTCAGCTGCTTCCTGACCAATTTCAAGACCAACCACGCGATGTCGAACTTCCTCGATCTGCACGAAGGCGCCGAGCTGTACGACCTCACGTTCCGGCAACTGGAACGCGCCAAAGCGGCCTTCGGCTTCCAGATCGGCACAGTCGTCTACGAGCGCCTGGTTGAGGACAAGGCCCGCGAATTGCGCCCCTTGTTCGATTGGCTCGGCATGGACTGGCCCGGCGACGACGCCGATCACCGCGATGCGGCGCGCGCTCGCGGTGTCGTGCGCACCGCCAGCTATTCGCAGGTCACCGAACCGCTCTACAAGCGCGCAGCAGGCCGCTGGACCAAGTACCGCGACCAGCTTGAGCCGATCTTCCCGGTGCTGCAGCCGTGGATCGACAAGTTCGGTTACTCGCTTGAAGATGGCCGGCTTCCCGCCTGGCCCGAGCCGTGGCAGGCGCAGTGAGCGCTGCCATTTCGGCGGAGATCGACGATCTCGTCCGCGCCGGCGCGCTTGGCCCGGCGGCGGATAAACTCGAAGCCCTGCTGCAGTCGAACGAGGCCAGCGCGTCGCAGTGGCTTCAGCTGGCCGGGCTGCGCCGGGCGCTGCGCCAGCCGCGCCGGGCGCTGGCTGCGGTCCACCAGGCACTGGCCCTGGCCCCGCTCGATTTCATGGCACTGGTGATGCGCGCCAGCCTGCTTGAGCGGCTTGAGGATGCGGAGGCCGGGCAGGCCTGGGACAATGCGATTGCCCAGCGGCCCGAAGGCGAACTGGCGCCGCCGCTGGCGCAGGCGGTGGCGGCGGGAGTGGCTGTCCGTGATACCTGGCTGGCACAGCGCGA
Source organism: Novosphingobium sp. (assembly GCA_031414115.1). Lineage (GTDB taxonomy): Bacteria > Pseudomonadota > Alphaproteobacteria > Sphingomonadales > Sphingomonadaceae > Novosphingobium. Next base: position 6,787 of record JANOGS010000200.1, read on the forward strand.
AGCCGATCTGCGCGAGGCCGCAGCTGACGCCCTCATCCAAGCAGGAGCAGAGGAAGCGCTCCGGATTGCGCGCTTTCAGTCCAATGTGCTGCGCCGGACCAAGGTCTACCGCTCGCAGCCCTCGCACTATCATTGGCCGGGTTTGGCCGAGTGGGAGTTCTACCCGCGCCGCCGCTTTCCCTGGCTTGCTACGTTTGAGGCGGCAACGCCGGTAATTCGCACCGAGCTCGAAGCCTTGATGCGCTCCGAGCGGGCCGAACTGGTGCCCTATCTGCAATACGAAAGCCACGAGCCGCTGGCGCAGTGGCGCGAGCTCAACCGCAATCTCGATTGGACCGCGATCCATCTGGTCGATCATGGCCTGACCATCGCCGCCAATGCCGATCAGTGCCCGCAGACGATGGACCTACTCAAACTGGTCGATCAGCCGCAGATCCCCGGCGCCGGACCGACCGCGATGTTCTCGCTGCTTGCCCCCGGCAAGACAATCCCGCCGCACACCGGGGTCAACAACACGCGGCTGCTCTGCCACTTGCCGCTGATCGTGCCGGACGGCTGCTGGTTCCGGGTCGGCGCTGAAACCCGGGAATGGCAGGAGGGCGAGGGCTTTGTCTTCGATGACACGATCGAGCACGAGGCCGCCAACCCTTCGGACCGGTTGCGCGTCGTCATGATCTTCGATCTTTGGCATCCAGACCTCAGCGAAACCGAGAAGCAGGCGATCGCGGCGATCATTGCCGCCGACGGGGCGCCGTCAGGCGGAACCTGAGGGAACGGTGATGGCGAACCAAAGCGAACGCTTGGCGGCATTGGCGCAAGCAGCCCGCGACGACGGGACCGAGGATCAGGCCCTGCCCGCACTCGCGGCCTATCTCGCTCGCAATCCGGACGATCTGGTGGTCCTGCACTGGCATGCGCTGCTCCTGCGCGGGCTCGACCGGCGCGACGAGGCGATCACCTTGCTCGAAGCGGCGCGGCGCTTCAATCCCGCGAATGCTTCGCTGGCGCATTCGCTGGCCCAGTTGACGCTTGAGGCCGGAATGCCGGCTAGCACGGGTTTTCTTGAGGCGATCAGGCTTGCTCCAAGCCGCCCGGAGCTCCGCCTCGGCCTCGCCGCCGCGCGCTATGCCGAAGGCGAAGGCGAACGCGCGCTGGCCGAGCTCGACGATTTGCTCGCCGCACAGGCCGGTTGGTATCCGGGCCACCGCCAATATGCCCAGCTCGCGACTATGACTGGCCATGGCGATGCTGCGATGACGAGCTATGAACGCGCGATCGCAGCGTTTCCGGACGCGGGCCAGCTCTATTTCGAAGCGGCAGCCCTGCTGATCGAAGGCGAGCGCCATGACGAAGCGCTGGCGATGATTGAGCGGTCGATCGGCCGGATCGGTGAGGATCAGGCACTGCTTTGCCTGAAAGCCGGTGCGCTGGACGAGCTGGGCCGCTTTGCCGAGGCCGAAACCCTGTTTGCTCGGCTCGCCGATATTGACGATTTGTCGCACACGATCCGGCGTCAACGGTTTCTGCTGCGCCGGGGCGAAGCTGCTGCGGCCTCGCGCGAGCTGGAGCCGTGGCTTGCCGCTGGCACCATGGCGGGGCTGTGGCCCTATGCGGCCCTGGCCTGGCGGCTTGGTAACGATCCGCGGGCAAACTGGCTCGAGCGCGACGACCTGTTCGTGACCGTCGATCTTGGCGCTGATGAGGTGGACCTGGCCGGATTGACGGCCTTGCTGCGCCGCCTGCATGCTGCGGGCGGGCGCTATTTCGACCAGTCTGTCCGGCACGGAACCCAAACCGACGGTGCCTTGCTCGGCCGCTGCGAGCCCGAGATCGTCCAGTTGCGAGCGAGCCTTGCGCGCAGGGTCGGTCAGCACATTGCCGGATTGCCCGCAGCTGATCCCGGCCACCCGGCGCTCGGGCCACGGCGTGACCGGCCGGTGCGATTTGCCGGCAGCTGGTCGGTCCGGCTCAGTCAGGCCGGATACCATGCCAGCCACCATCACCCGCAAGGCTGGTTCAGTTCGGCCTTCTATCTCCAGGTGCCCGAGGGTCTGGAAGCCGACGAAGGCATGCTCGCGCTTGGAGAGTCGCCAAGCGACCTGGGTCTGGGCCTGCCAGCCTATCGTCTGGTCGAGCCCAAACCTGGGCGGTTGGTGCTGTTCCCCTCGTTCACCTGGCACGCCACCCGGCCTTTCAAGGCGGGAGAACGCATCACCGTAGCCTTCGATGTCGCCCCGGCTTGAGCCGCTCCGAAAGCTGATGTAATCTGCCCGGTGCATGGCCAGCAGGAGGTAGTAATGTCATTGGTTTTGGGATTGCTCCTGGCCGCAGGCGGCGCGCTCCACGAACGAGCCATGACCCGGGCCGATGCATAAGGTGATCCTTGCGGGAATTGTGGTTGCAGCGCTGGCAGCAGCGTCCGCGTCCGCAGGCGAGGAGCCGCGACCACAGTCGGCTGAGAATTCGCAACCACCCTTGATTTGCCGAACGGTGAACGAAACCGGCTCACGGCTGAAAGTCAGGAAGGTCTGCATGACCAGCGAGCAATGGGCGGATCAGCGCAAGCAAGACCGGATGCTGATCGAGCGCAGTCAGGTGAATGCCTGCACGCCAGGGGCAAGCTGCTGAGCGACCCTGGGCCGAGCAGCGCGGAAGCCCAGCAACATCCTGCCGATAAGGATTGCGCGCCCTGAACCGCCGGATTCGTCAGTTCTTTGTGCTGTGCCTCGCCCTGGCAGTCGCCCCTGGCACCTGGTTGCGTTCGCCCGAACTGCCGCCCAACCACGAGCAGGCGCTGAAGCTGCTCGCGCTCGCGCCCGGGGTGGAGCGGCTCGGGCCGTTTCGCGTTGCCGGGGTCTGGCAGCTCAGCAGCCGCAACAGCCTGTTTGGCAGCTATTCGGCCATGGTCGCGCCTGCGCCGGAGCGATTGCTGGCGTTCAGCGATCGCGGGGATTTCCTTGAATTTGCCGTTCCCGGAAGCGTAGCCGGCCCGGTCAGGATCGCGACGGTGCCGGGCACGTCGCGGCGCCATAAACACTACCGCGATATCGAATCGGCCAGCCGCGATCCGGCGACCGGGCGGATCTACTTTGCCTTGGAGGGGCGCAATGCGGTCCTCCGCTATGGCCCCGACCTGACCCTGGAAGCGCTGCGCCAGGTGCCGGAAATGCGCCGCTGGCGCGTCAATTCCGGGCCCGAGGCGATGGTCCGGCTGGCGGATGGGCGTTTCGTGGTGCTGTGCGAGTGCACGACCGGCTGGTTCGCCGCGGGACGGCACCCGGCGCTGCTGTTTGCGGGCGATCCGGTGGAGCACGCGGCGGCCACGGGGTTCACTTTCGCCGGGGCCAGCGGCTATCGGCCGACCGATCTGGCGCAGCTTCCCGATGGCCGCGTGCTGGTGTTGGTCCGCAGCGTGACCTGGCCAATGCCGCCGCGTTTTGCGGCCAAGCTGCTGCTGGCCGATCCAGCCGAGATCACCCCGAGCGGGACCTGGCGGGCGACCGAACTGGCGGACCTGTCAGGGCCCTTGCCGAGCGACAATTTCGAAGGGCTGGCGATTTCCGCGGGCGCCGAAGGCACCCTCGTCGCCTGGTTGATAAGCGACGACAATCGGGCACTCAGCCAGCGTAGTCTATTGGTAAAGCTGGAGTTTTCTCTAGGTGATCTGCCCGCAAAACAAAAGGCGCCCGGAATTCCGGACGCCCCCCGCTAGGTCAGTCGCTGAACCGAAAAGTTCAGGCAGCCTGCTGCTTCTTAAGCTCGCGCTTGACCTTCTGCGCGGTGGTCGAGAGCTTCTCGTCCGAGGTCTTGAGCAGCCAGTTGTCGAGCCCGCCGACGTGCTCGACCGAGCGCAGCCCGTGGGTCGAAACCCGGAACTTGAAGCTGCGATCCAGCCCATCGGACATCAGCGTGACGTTCTGCAGGTTGGGCAGGAACACCCGCTTGGTCTTGTTGTTGGCGTGGCTGACGTTGTGGCCGACTTGGCGGCCCTTGCCGGTCAGTTCGCAAATACGGGACATGTCAAAACTCGCTTCGAAAATGGCAACCCATACGGGAGAAGGCGCGCGCATAGCGATTCACCCTTGCAGGGTCAAGGTATTCAAACCAATACGCCAGAAATGAGCCGCTGGCCGATCCCTGAACCGATGCAGCAAGCGCTGGCGCAGGCGCGGGTCGGAGCTGAAGATGGTGAAGTACCGATCGGGGCAGTAATCATCAAGGATGGCGAGGTTGTGATCTGGGCGCATAATGCACCTCGCAAGCTCAAGGACCCAACTGCGCACGCGGAAATTTTGGCGATTCGCTGGGCCGCGCAACAGCTGGGTCAGGAGCGGCTCGAGGGTTGTGAGCTGTGGGTCACGCTCGAGCCTTGCGCGATGTGCGCCGGTGCGATCAGCCACGCGCGGATCGCCAAGCTCTACTACGCCGCGAGCGATCCCAAGGGCGGCGCGGTCGAGCATGGCGCGCGGGTGTTCGAGCAGGTCCAGTGCCTCCACCGGCCCGAAGTCTATACGGGCATGGGCGAGGCCGAGGCGAGCGAGCTGTTGAAGGACTTCTTCCGCGCGCGGCGGTAGGAAGAATTGCTCACACGAAGCCACGAAGCCACGAAGACGTTTGGTTCGCGGCCAAGCCGCCCGCCCCCCACTGTCCGGTGCAATTTTGCCCAGTGTGAGTGAAGGAGAATGGCCTGGGGCCGGCCCATCATCTTCGTGCCTTCGTGGCTTCGTGTGAAACCCCCTTACAATCCCCGCCAGATTTTGAGCGGCACCGTATCGCGCGGGCCGAAGGTGTTCCTGTCGCAGGCCGCGGGCATGAAGTCCTTGCCGTAGCAGAGGTGGATCTCGCGCAGCCAGCCGCCATTGCTGGCGCGGATGCCAACGGCCTTGAGCGGAAACGCCGGATTGCGCGCGATGAAGGCGCGGCGCAGATCGCCGGCAGTGAGCAGTTCCTCGCGCGAGAGCCGGTCAGCATCGGGCAGGCGCAGCGAATTCCACAGGATCGCGCTGGCCTTGTAATAGGCCGACGGGCTGGGCGACATGCAGCTGCCGTGCTTGGCCCATTCGTGCTCGATCAGCCACGGCACCGGGGTCATGCACAGATTGGCCTTGATATCCGCCGCACTGGGTCGCGGGGTGAGCGCGCACCACTGCGGCGGCGGGCCCTTACGGGCCTCGGGCCACAGGCCGTGGAGGACGAAGCCGAAGCGGCCAATCCTGCCGTTGCACTGGTAGTTGTCCGCGTCTTTGGCGCGGTTCCCCCGGCAGAACTCGGGCGACCACGACACCGCCAGGACATAGCCGCCGATTGGAGCGCGCCGGCTGGGGCCATCGGGCCGCGCCGGTTCGGGCATGGCAACCTCGCGCGGGACGCGGCACTGGTAGGCCTGGGCCAAGGCGGGGGCGGGAAGGGCAGCGAGCGCCAAGGCGAAGACGCCGAGCCTCACAGCGGCGTGAAATCCAGCCCGATATCCGCCGCCGGGGCGCTCTGGGTGAGGCGGCCGACCGATACATAGCTGACGCCGGTGGCGGCGATCGCGGCGATGGTGTCGAGCCGGACTCCGCCCGAGGCTTCGCTCGGCACCCGTCCGGCGATCAGCGCCACCGCTTCGCGCAGTTCCTCGAGGCTCATGTTGTCGAGCAGAATGTGGCTGGCGCCTGCTGCCAGCGCCGCTTCGATCTGCTCGATACGATCAACCTCGCAGATGATGTTCGCAACCCCGGCCTCGCGGGCACGGCGCACCGCTTCGCCCACCCCGCCAGCGACGAGGACATGGTTGTCCTTGATCATCGCTGCGTCCCACAGCCCCATGCGGTGGTTCTTCGCCCCGCCCATCCGGGTGGCGTACTTTTCGAGGTGGCGCAGGCCGGGAATTGTCTTGCGGGTGTCGAGCAAGGTGGCTTGGCCCTGCATGGCATCGACATAGGCGCGGGTCAGCGTGGCGATGCCTGAAAGGTGCTGCACAGTGTTGAGCGCCGAACGCTCGGCAGTGAGCATCGCGCGGGCATTGCCGGAAAGGCGCATCAGGTCGGTTCCGGGTGAAACTTGCGCCCCTTCGTGGGCCAGCACTTCGATCTCCATTTCGGGATCGAGTGCGCGGAAAAAGGCCGCAGCAATCGGCAGGCCCGCAACGACAATCGCATCGCGGCTGTCCATCACGCCTGAAAACCGCATATCGGCGGGAATCACGCTCTCGCTGGTAACATCGTGCCCGCCACCGGGCAGGCCCAGTCCAAGATCCTCGTCGAGCGTGGCGCGGACGAAGGTGGGAAGGTCGAAGCCTTCGATCTGCAAGCCCCCCATTGCCTACCTCAATGAACAAACCGCGCCACCACGTCGCGGTAAGAGCGGCTGACTTTCACGTCGGCGCCGCTCTCCAGCACCAGGAAGCATTCGCCATTGGTGTGGGGTTTGACCTGGCGGACCTGGTTGAGGTTGACGATCCAGCTGCGGTGGACGCGCTGGAACACGCGCGGATCGAGCCGGCGTTCGAGGTCCTTCATCGTTTCGCGCAGGATCAGGCTGTTGTCGGCAGTGTAGATGCACATGTAATCGCCCGCCGCCTCGATCCGCTCGATCGAATCGACATCGACCCGGAAGATCTGGCCGCGATCCTTGATGTTGATCAGCTTTTCATAGCGGGCGGCGTGCTCGGGCTCGTCGGGCATCGCCTCGATCGCGTCGGGGGCAACCTCGGCGAGCACATTCTTGAGCTTCTCCGCCTCTTCGATGGCGTGCTTTTCAGTCAGGCGGGTGCGGACCCGTTCCATGGTGTCGGCCAGCTTGTCCTCGTCGACTGGCTTCATCAGGTAGTTGACCGCATTGGCTTCAAACGCGCGGACCGCGTGTTCCTGATAGGCGGTGACGAAGACGATCAGCGGCGGCTCGATCTCCATCACGCCTTTGACCACCGAGAACCCGTCAAACCCGGGCATCTGGATGTCGAGGAACACCAAATCGGGCTTTTCAGTCTTGATCTTGCGGATCGCCTCGCGCCCGTTCGAGCAGGTGTCGATCACTTCGACATCGGGGAACTTGTCGAGCCGCAATTGCAGCCCCTGGATCGCGAGCTTCTCGTCGTCGACGATGATGGTGCGGATGGACATAATGTGGAAGCCTAGCCGGCCAGCGCCGGACGTTTGTCGGATAGGGAGGCTGACGCAGAGACTTCGCGCCGTTCGAATGGCAACTCGATCAGAACCGCAAAGCCGCCTTCGGCCGGTTCCATCGTCTCGAAACGGTGGTCCTCGCCGTAAGCCTGGGCCAGGCGGTCACGAATGTTCGCAAGCCCCACTCCGGTGGATACGGGTTCGCCGCCATCGAATGTCACGCCGGCGAACCTGTTGGATGCGCTGCCTGATTGCAACCCCGGGCCGGTGTCGGAGACGGTGATGCGAAGGTTTGGGCCGACGAGTTGCGCCGCGATGGTGATTTCGGCGCCGGCCTCCTGCGGGCCGACGGCATATTTGATCGCGTTCTCGACCAAGGGCTGGAGCAGCAGCGAGGGCAGCAGCGCGGTCTCGGTCACCGGATCGATCCGGAAGCTGGTGCGCAGGCGTTCCTCAAAGCGCATCCGCTCGATCTCAAGGTAGAGCTTGAGCGTCTCGACCTCCTGGGCGACGGTGACGCGGCCGGTCGGCTCGTTGACCAGGGTATAGCGCAAAAACGAGGACAGCCGGCTGAGCATGGCATTGGCCGGCTCGGTCTGTTTGAGCAGCACCAGGGTCGAGATCGAGTTCAGCGTGTTGAACAGGAAGTGCGGGTTGAGCTGGTAGCGCAGCATCGCCAGCTGGGCCTGGGTTGCCTGGTTTTCCAGCCGCAGCATCTGGTCGTTCTGTTCCTCGATCTGGAGGAAGAAGTTGACCATGTAATAGAGCGCTGTCCAGGCCCCGAGCAGCGTCCCGTCAAGGTAAAACAGCCCCAGGATTCGCTGGGCAAAGCCAGAGGCGGCATCGCCGGCATAGAGCCCGTTGACCCAGGCATCGATGAACGCATGCAGCGCCACCGCGAACGGCAGCACCAGTGCGGTCACCCCCCAGGTGACGATCGGGCGGCGGTTGATCAGCTGGCGGTAGATCACCGCCAGGATCAGGGTGATCGACATGCCGGTGACGGTCGAGATCAGGACCAGCACCAGAAACGACAGCGGCAGGCCGTTGGCAATCCCCGACATGGTCCGCAGCAGCATCGCCCCGCCCCACCCGGCCGCCTGCAAATGCCAGAAGGCGCGGTTCTTGTTGGCGAAAAACGGGGTCGGACGAAAGGGCAGAACGGCCATAGCGCGGCCAGACTAGCAGAAAAATTCGTGTAGCGGGGAACTCTTTAGGAAGCTGTTTCAGCAAGACTGAAACAGGGCCGGCGCTGCTACCACGGCAGTGGAACAGTCTCTAGGAAGCGCCGTGTTCCTCGGCGATCGCCTTGGCCAGCGCGTCTTTGCCGACCGCGCCGGTCAACAGCTGCTCGCCGACCACCCAGGCCGGGGTGCCTTCAAGCCGCAGGTCGCGGGCATGGGCCAGGTTGGCCTCAAGCTCGGCCTTGACCCTTGGGTCGCTGGTGAAGCGGCGGGCCCGTTCGATATCGAGCCCGGCAGCGCTGGCGGCGGTCTGGATGCTGGCAGCATCGGTGCGGCCGGCGGCGAACATCGCGCGGTGGAAGGCCGGATAGCGCCCCTGCTCGGCTGCGGCCAGCCCCCAGCGTGCGGCATCGGGACTGGTCGCCGCAATGATCGGCAGCTCGCGGATCACCACCCGCAGTTCGGGGTTGGCCTTGATCAGCGCTTCGACATCGGGAATGCTCGAACGGCAGAACCCGCAGGCGAAATCGGTGAATTCGACCAGGGTGATCTTGCCTTGCGGGTTACCCAGCACCGCGCCGGGAAACGGCTCGAAGATTGCATCGCCAGAGCTGGCAACCTGCTTGGCATTTTCCCTGGAGCGCAGCTTTTCCATCGCTTCGGGCAGGATTTCCGGGTTGGCGAGAATATATTCGCGCACCACCTTCTCCACTTCGGGCCGGTTGAGCGAGCCGCCGCGGCTCTTCTCGAACAGCCAGCCGCCGCCGCCACCGATGGCGAGGAGGGCAATTCCGCCCAAGGTCAGGGCAAGGGTCGAGCGATAGTTGGTTTCAGCCATAGCGGGCAGCGCTACCTGCGTTTTTGCTGCCGTTCAATCGCGGCGCGCGATTGCAGGGCAATGTCCTGGGCGCGCAGCCAGTCAGGCGAGCCTTTAGGCAGGCCGGCTTCGGCGGCCTGGGCGTTGTGCAGGGCTTGCGGATAGTTGAGTACCAGCACCTGCTGTTCGGCGCTGGCCAGCCGGGCGCGCGGGGTATCACCCTTCTGGCCATAGACCACGCCAAGCTGGTACCAGGCAAACGGGTTCTCGCGGTCGCGCGAGAGCGCGGCGCGCAGCACTTTTTCGGCCTCGGCCAGCAGAACCGGATCTTCGCTGGCCAGCAGGGCATGGCCGAACGTGGTGGCGATCAGCGGCTGGTTGCCGGTAATTTCGGTGGCCCGGCGCAGCGGCCCCAGCGCTTCCTTGGGACGCCCGGCTTCAAGCAGGATCTGGCCTTTGAGCTCAAGGAAATAGGGATCGTCCGGCGCGGCGCTCAGCAGCGCATCGGCCTCGACGATCGCCTTGTCGAGATAGGCTTCCTTGTGCCAGGCGTAAGCCCGGGCATAGCGCGCCGGAATCCCGACCGCTGCTTCGGGATAGACCTGCAGGGTTCGCTTGGGCTCCTGCGTGTATCCCATCAGCTTGGCCTTGACCCGCTGGAACCGCGCTTCGAGTGCCGGGTTGGCGGGCTGGTTCCACGCCGGGTCCTGCTGATAGGTGTCCTGAAGCGTGGCGATGCGGTCGCCGGTAAACGGGTGGGTACGGTAGAACTCGTTGTCGAGCGTGCGGGAATAGCCATAGCGGAACTCAAGGTTCTGCAGCTTCTTGAAGAAGGCGATCGAGCCACGCCCGGAAATCCCGGCCTTGGAAAGGAAGCTGGCGCCGGCAGCGTCGGCGCTGGCTTCCTGGCCGCGGGTAAAGGCCAGGAACTTGCCCAGCGCGGCCTGCTGCCCGGCGGCTACCACGCCCAGGGCCGCTTCCCCAGCCCCGGCCGCCGCAGCGAGCCCGCCGAGCAGCAGCGAGAGGATCGAAATGCCGGTCGCAGCTTTCGAACCGCCGTCGCTGATCACGTGGCCGCCGGTGATGTGCCCCAGTTCGTGCGCGATCACGCCCTGCACTTCCTCCGCGCTTGAGGCCGCTTCGATCAGCCCGGAATGGAGATAGACCGCCTGGCCACCGGCAACGAAGGCGTTGAGCGAATCGTCGCCGATCAAGACAACGTCGACGTTGCGCGGGTCAAGCCCGGCCGCTGCCACCAGCGGATTGGCCATTTCGCGCAGCAGTTGCTCGGTTTCAGCATCGCGCAGGATCGACTGGGCCATGGCCGGCTGGAGCGCCAGGCTCAGCGCGGCGCATAGCGTCAGACAGCGGGCGGCAAGGAGGGGCAGGGCGCGCATCAGCGTCATCCTAGCTTGCTGGCGCATGAACGGGCGCTGAAGGCCCGGTCCGGGCGGCGAGGAAGGCCAGCACCGGATCGAGCACCCGGCGGTCGCGGCTGAACGGCGCGGCCAGTTTCATCACGGTGCCGGAATGATCGACCTCGCTCAGCACGATCGGCTCGGTCAAGGCTCCGGCATTGCTAAGCGCCTTTGCCAGCGCGCGGGCATTGCGCGGCTTGACCGTCGTGTCGGAATCGCCGGTCAACAGCAGCATCGGCGGGGCATCGCTGCGCACGTATGAGATTGGCTGGGTCCGGCCCGGATCAGTGACATGGCCAAAGGCATCGCGCGCCGATTTCGAAGTCCAGGGGAAAAAGTCATAGGGCCCGGAAAGCCCGACCACGCCGGTAATGAAGCCGTCCGGCACCCCGGCGCGGCCGAGCCATTGCCGCTCAAGCCCCAGCATCGCGGCGATATAGGCGCCCGCTGAGTGCCCCATCACCGCCACCCGGGTCGGATCGCCGCCATGTTCGGCGGCGTGATCGCGGGTCCAGGCCAGCGCTTCGGCGCCGTCTTCAAGCATCGCTGGATAGCGCCCCTCGGGCACCAGCCGGTAGCCGGGCAGGATCACGACATAGCCAGCGCGGGCAAATGTCCGCCCGATGAAATGATAATCGCCCGGTTGCCCGGAACGCCAGCTGCCGCCATGGAAAAACACCAGCACCGGGCGCGGCGCTGCGGCTGGCTGGCTCGGCGCGATCACTTCGACGCACTGCGCCGGATCGGGGCCATAACGGCCGCCGGCCAGCGCCACGGTGTAGCCCTCGCCGCCGCCAATCTGGCGATCGGCCCAATCCAGCACCGCCACCGCGTTGTTCGCCATGGCATAGCGCCAGGCCCCATAGAGCGCTGCGGCAAGCAGCGCGAAAACGATCAGAAGCCAGCCCATCCACCCGATCCGTTTGGTCATGGCCTGCTACCTAGCCAACAATGGCGAAAGGCGCCATGCGTTGCTTGTCTGGTGCGCTATTCGCCTCTGCGAATAGCCGGCAACACCGGCCCACTCCCCATGCCCGACCACCCGCTAGGATACCATGAACGGGTGGTCGGGCATGGGGAGTGGGCCGGTGTTGCCAGGGAAGGCCGGATGGCCTTCACGCAGCAGAAAAGATTAGGACAAGATTTTCCGCGCGGCGCGTTCGAGCAGGGCGACGTCATCGGCAATCTCGCCGAGTACCACCACTTCGCCGCTCGGCAGACGCCGGGCAACGAGCAGCGTGAACTCGCTGCCATCAGCCGGAACCGCCTCGAGCGACATGTGGTCAAGCTTGCGTAGCTTGCGGGCCAGTGCCTCGCGCGGGGTATCGCGCACGGCCCCGGTTTTCCCGCTTTCCTCGCGCTTCAGGCGGCGTTCTTCGCTGACCACGCCCTTGAGCCCGCCGGCGGCTGCGCCGAGGTAGCCGGCAAAAGCGCCAGTCTCGAGCCCGAGGCGCTGGGCATGGCTCAGCGCCGCGGTGAACTCGGCCAGCCGGGTCTTGTCGTAGCTGGCGCCGAACACCAGCTTGACCACCGGGGTCAGCGGCGCGCGGTCCTGGGCTGCCAGGCCTGCATCGGCGACCAGTTCGGCGAATTCCTCGGGCGCATCGGCAGCGGCGAGCGAGAAGTCATAGGCGCGGCCGATCGCGGCATAAAGCGCCTGGCGGGTGCGATCCTCGCTGCCGCGCGCAGCCTCGGCCAGTTCGCGCGCCGAAGCGAGGCAGTCGGCCAGGCCCATGCCCTCTGCGTCAGCGGCGGCGGCGGCAAGACCAAGCGACGCAAGGTCGAGCGGAGCCCGTTCGGCCGGTTCGGCTGCGCTGAAAACCGGTTCGGCAAGGCTATCGTCAAGCTCGGCAGGCCCGGCCAGATCGGCCAGGTCAAGCACATCCTCGGCAGCGACCGGGCTGACCAGATCGAGCACGTCGTCGTCCGCATCGGCAACCACGGCTTCGACCGCGAGGTCAAGCACATCGTCATCTTCATCGGAGTCCACGATCTCGCTGCCAAGCTCATGGTCGAGATTGTGCACGGAGGTCGGACCATCGGCCCAGTCGGTCAGCGGATCGTCGCGGCGCTGGTCGCTCTGGACTTCCAGCGCAATGTCGATCTCTTGCAGCAAATCGTCGGTGGTCTGCTGGTCGGCCAGTTCCTTCCAGTTGATTACCCCATAGATGAAATCGATGGTGTCATCGTCGCTCGAGAACGGCAGCAGGATGCCGCGGTAGAGGATCGACTTTCCGCGCTGGTTGACGAATTCGGCCTCGAACCCGATCGGCGCCTGATTGGCGAGGATCTGCATGTAATGGTCGGTGATCCGTGACAGCAGCGAGCGGCTCGGCACGTCACCGAGGTTCTCGATCGAATCGTGGGTCCCGCATTCCGCCGCGAGCTGGTCACCGAGGAACTGGATCGAGGGATTCTCGATCCCGCCGGTAAAGTCGAGCAGCACCGAAAAGGGCCCGAAATCGGGCAAGGCATCCGGATCGAGATCCTCGATCGAAGGGAAATTGCGGTTATCCAGCAGGCTCGCCCAATGGTTGTAGGCGCGCACCTGCATGCGCCGCTCGTCCTGGCCCACCGGGCTTGGCGGCGGCTCGTGAACAGCTTCATCCTCGGCATGGTCGAACGCGGCGTAGTCCGCGCTGCCTTCGAGCCGATCGGTGAAATTGCCGCGATACGTATCCATTCGGGTTCCCCGCAAGTCCCATTCCCTGCGGGTTTTGGCGCAACATGGTAAACTTACCGTTAAGTTGCCCGGGAAAGGTTAGAGCCCGACGCGGCCCTCTTCGCGGGCCGGCATCGGCGCCAGCCAGCGCAGCAGCGGCAGCGAGCCCAGCAGCAGCAGCGCGGCCGCGCGGATTGCCAGCGGCAGCCCGGCCGTGTCGGACAGCAGGCCCCAGATCCAGGCCCCCAGCGCCAGTCCGCCAAACGTCACCGCCTGGTAGATCGACATGCACCGCCCCAGGATCGCCTCGGGCGAGCGCAGCTGCACCGCCACGTTGATGCTGGTCCAGGTGGCGACCCACCCCCCGCCGCACAGCGCCGCCGCAATCATCGCCGGAGCCAGCGTAGTGGTTGCCGCCAGCGGCAGCATCGCCAGCGCGAAAATCACGGTTGCGGCGGTAACTACCGCTTCGCTGCCCCAGCGCCGCCGGGCCGGCGCGACCCACATCGCGGTCACGATCGAACCCAGTCCGAACGCGCCGAATACCAGGCCATAGTCGGTGGCTGTGCCGCCGATCCGCTCGCGCACCACCAGCGGCAGCAGGGCATAGGTGGCCGCTGCGCCAAATCCGAACACCGCGCCACGCACCAGCGCCCGGCGAACCGGGCTTGAGCGCGCACAAAAAACGATTCCTTCGCGGATCGCGGGGAACATCGGCTGTCGCACCCGTGCCGGCGCCTCGGGCTGCCAGCGCAGCAACACCACGATCAGCGCGACATAACTGAAGGCATTGAGGGCGAAGGCCGCCGCCGGTCCGGACAGCGAGATCAGCAGGCCGCCCAGCGCCGGGCCGACGCTGCGCGCCAGATTGAAAGCGATGGCGTTGATCGAAATCGCCTGGGTCAGGGCTTCGGGGCCAACCTGCTGCCGCACCGAAGCTTGCCAGGCGGGGCTGTTGAGCGCGGTGCCGCAACCCACTGCCAGGGTTAACGCCAGCAGCGCGAGGGGCCCGATCAGCCCGGCCCAGGTCAGCGCGGCGAGCAGCGCCGAAGCCGCCAGCATCACGAACTGCGCGGCCAGCATCACCTTGCGCCGGTCGTAATTGTCAGCGATCACCCCGGCGAACAGGCCCAGCAGCATGATCGGCAGCGAGGCCGAGACCTGAACCAGCGCGACCAGTTGGTGCGAGGAGGTCAGCTCGGTCATCAGCCAGGCGGCCGCGACCGACTGAATCATCGCGCCGATGTTGGAAGCCAGGTTGGCGGCCCAGATCGCGCGGAACGCCGGATAGGCGAAGGGTGCGAACACCGAGCCACGCACGGGGCGCGGATCGGCCGGGGCGGGAGTGGTGCTCACGCCCCGGCGTTAGGCTTGGCGTTGCGGCGGGGCAAGCCCGGCGCGGTCAGGCCGGGCGGCGCCCGCCTTTGCCAAAGCGCTGCCCGCCGCCGCCCTGACGCGGCTGGGCAGGACGATCACCATCGCGGCGCGGCTGGGCCGAACGGTCACCACCCTGGCGGGCGTGCGCAGGACGGTCGCCGTCACGGCGTGGCTGGGCCGAACGCTCGCCCTCGCGCCATTCGCGGCGCGGCGCGGCAGCGGCATCGCGGGCCGGCTGCGGGCGGGCCGGACGTTCGCCGGTATCGGCGTGCAGCGGGTTGAACACCGGGCCGCGCGGTGCGGCAGCGCGGTCGATCCGGTGATGCGCGTCGCGCGAGCGCCCGTCGCGGCCCTGTCCGCCGGGGCTTTGGTTGCCGTTGCGACGCGGACCACCACGACCCTGGCCGCCGCCACCCTGGCCGCCGCGCCCGCGGGCATCGCGTTCATCGCGGCGCGCGTCCTGCGCCATTTCGGTCGGCTTGCGGCTGGGCAGCGGCAAGCGCGCGGCCTCTTTCTGGAAGTCCTCGGGCAGGCTCTGCGGCATCAGCTTGATCCCGGTCAGCTTCTCGATGTCGCGCAGATAGGGCTTCTCATCAGGCGCAACAAAGCTGATCGCGGTGCCGTCGGCCCCGGCGCGCGCGGTCCGCCCGATGCGGTGGACGTATTGCTCGGCCACGTTGGGCATTTCGAAGTTGTAGACGTGGCTGACGCCGGTCACATCGATGCCGCGCGCGGCAATGTCGGTGGCGACCAGCACCGGGGTCGAACCCTTGCGGAAGGCCAGCAGCGCGGCGGTGCGCTGGGCCTGGCTCTTGTTGCCGTGGATCGCCGCGGCATTGACCCCGGCGGTGTTGAGGTGGCGGACCACCCGGTCAGCGCCGTGCTTGGTGCGGGTGAAGACGAGCGCGCGCTCAACCTTGCCGTCGGCTAGGCCGTCGCGCAGGCTGAGGCTGAGAAGCGCCTGCTTCTCGGCCTGGTTGACGTGGGTGAAGAACTGGTCAACCCGCTCGGCGGTGGTCGCCTGCGGGGTCACTTCGGCGCGCACCGGGTTGGTGATGAACTGCTTGCCCAGCTCGGCGATCGCCTTGGGCATGGTCGCCGAGAAGAACAGGCTCTGGCGCTCCTTGGGGAGCATGTTGGCAACCCGCTTGAGCGGCACGATGAACCCCAGATCCATCATCTGGTCGGCCTCGTCGAGCACGAAGATCTCGACATGGCGCAGGGTCAGCGCGCGCTGCTCGATCAGGTCGAGCAGGCGCCCGGGGGTGGCGACCAGCACGTCGGTGCCGCCAACCAGCGCGCGGGCCTGCTTGCCGACGGGCAGCCCGCCGAACACGCATTGCACGTCGAGGTTGAGATACCTGGCATAGCCGCGCATGTTCTCGGCGATCTGGGCGGCCAGTTCACGCGTCGGCGAGAGCACCAGCATCCGGCAGCCGGCGTTCTGGCGCGGCTTGGGATCGGCGGCGAGGCGGTGCAGCGAGGGCAGCGCGAAGGCCGCGGTCTTGCCGGTCCCGGTCTGGGCAATACCCAACAGGTCGCGGCCCTGCAGGAGCGCGGGGATCGCCTGCTTCTGGATCGGGGTGGGATCGGCATAGCCCTTGGCTTCAAGCGCACGCAGCAACGGCTCAGCCAGGCCAAGGTCGGAAAAATAGGACATGTAATACTCACAAAAAAGAAGCGGCGCGCTCCCTCGACTTCGCTCGGGATGAGCGGAAGCTTGCGGAACGCGAAGCAAGGCGTCGTTCGATGCGACCCTGCGTGAAGAAGGAAGCTTCAGCGAAATGCGGCGACCGTAAGTTCGGGCAAGTCTTCCGTGGAAACGGTGACCTCACGCTGCCGGAACTGCGGCGGGAAACAAGGCCCGCGCGCCGATTGCTGCGGCGCCTTTAGGGTGCATTGCAGCAAAAAGCAAGAAAATTGCGCGAAGTCGCGAATTCGTTGTCTGGTCAGGTGAAACCTGCTTGATTGTGCTCGTGAGCAACAATCCCCCCAGTCCGTGTACCGGCGTCTGCCGGATCGACTGGACTTCGGGGCATTGCGAAGGTTGCAAGCGCACCCTGAACGAGATCGCTGACTGGCCGATGCTGAGGCCCGCTGAAAAGCGCGCAATCCTCACCAGACTGCCGACGCGCGCCTAGCCCCAGCCTGATAACGCCGGATCGAGACTGGCCATGTGGCGGCGCAGCGCGGCGCGGGCGAGGCGCTCGACTTCGGCCTTGCGGCGCGCGGCGTTGAGCGGGACGGTGGCGGCGGGGCGGAGAATCTCGGCGTCGTAACCGTCGGCGACGATCAGCCCGCAGCGCCCGGGCAGGAAGGCCTCGGTTTCCATGCAGGCGCGATCAAGATGCGCGGCGAGGCCCCAGTAGAAGCGGTCGCAATGCTCGAGGTAGTCGGGCCATTTGGCATCGCCCAGCAGATCCGCCTTGCTGACCTTGATCTCGACGATCACGAGGTGCCCCTTGGCGTCGATCCCCATCAGGTCCGCCCGGCGATTGGAACGCAGCGGCATTTCGGGAATGCACCAGATCCCATTGCGCGCGAACAAGCGGCAGATCCCGCGGGCTACCGCCTGGGCAGCTTTCAGGTCATCATCGGGAATCGGGGCAGCGGCCATGACCTGCTCATAAGAACAGAGCAGGAACTAAGCAAGCGGAGTCCTTGTTTGGTGCGGTCGGGCTCTCCGGGCCTCCCTGTGCAACACCGGCCCACTGCGGATGCAATTGGCCCACCAAACACGGACTCAGGCGGGAACCTAAGTAAAGCGCCGCAGCGCCGGAGCCGAAGGCGGCGGGGTCAGCGCCAGCAGCGCGGCGCGCGCGGCGTGGAATTCCTGCCACAGCGCCAGCGCCGCAGCGGCTGGATTGACCCCGCGGGCGTGGACCGCCAGCAGCGCGGCCAGGCCCGGCTCCATGATCGCCGACATGTCGCCGATGCCCTGCTCGGCCCGCTCGCGGCGCCAGCCGCCGGCATCGCGCATCACTGCCGGAAAATTGCGCACTTCGGGTCGCATTGGCTCGGTCGCAATCCCGGCGAGCATGGCGACGACCCCCGCCGCATCGTGCAGCGCCGACCATTTCATGCTCATCGCGCTGGCCGAGGCCTGACCGAACTCGGCGCGCCCTGCCCCGGGCAGCACGGCACCCGGCTGGGGATTGGCGGAGAAGGTTTCGGACATCATGTTCATGGCCGCTCAATAGCCCCGGCGGCCTTGCCAAATTGCTAACCGGTCAAAAGACACTGGCGCCGCGCGCTCCGCGCTGCTAACCGCCCCTCCCACGCACCCATAGCTCAGCTGGATAGAGCGCTGCCCTCCGAAGGCAGAGGTCAGAGGTTCGAATCCTCTTGGGTGCGCCAATCGCTCGGGTTGTGCCCCTTTGAGGCACCTTGCGGTCTTGCCTTGCCAACCGCCCGCAACTGGCGCAGCCTGACCGTCCCGATGCTGGAGTGCGGTTTGATGGCTACCAGAACGTGTTTGCCGGTCCTTGCGATGCTGCTGGCATTGACCCTGCCTGGCGCGGCCATGGCTCAGGCCGCTGCCGAAACCGCGACGATCCTTTCGGGCACCGGGCAGGGCACCGGCAGCGCTTCGCGGGGCATGGGTTCGGCGGTTGCGGGAAGCATGAACCGCGCAGCCAGCCAGATCAGGGCAGCCCAGAACGGCGACGCCGCGCCGCGCCGCGGCCACGGCGGCATGGCGGCGACCGGATTTGAAATTCCGGCCACCGGCGACATTCTGGAAGGCACTGACGCGCCGACCTATCAGTTGGGCAATGGCGCATCGATCAGAACCAGCGGGTCGTTGCGCCGATCCGCTGCAGCAACCTGCTCGGAAAATTGCCCGGAGAGCCCGAGCCCGCCGCAGCCGGCGCCTTATACCAACCTGCATTGATCACGACCCACGTGCCCATTTTCGCCTTCCGATGGTCATGATGCGCCAGGGCTGATC
>JANOGS010000201.1:0-10506 GCA_031414115.1 Novosphingobium sp.
CGGTCTTCAGCCGCGCCATCAGCTCGTTGTCGGGCAGGGCCGAGAGCTCGTCCCGTTCTTCCATCCGCGTATACGACGGTTCCAGCGCAAGGTTCCGTACCATAAGGGGTACAACGACCCGGCGGGGGAAATCCCCCGCGAAAAGCGCGCGGAAATTCCGCTCGCCACAGGATAACAAAGGAACAGGGACGGGGACAGGCCCTTACTTCGGGAGCACGCTGGTCTTGTCGGCCTTCGGGAAGTCGGCGGGCAGGGCCTGGGCGACCTGGCCGGTGGCGAGCCACTCGAGGGCGCGGTTGTTGATCGCCGTGAAGCCGGCGCACTGGACGGCCTTGCCGTTCTCGTGGCCCATGACGTTGGTGACGACTTTGCCCTGGCCGTAGGGGATCACCCAGAGCATCGGCTCGTGGACCCCGGTGCCGCCCTTGCTCTTGTCGTCGAACGCGGAGGCGAGGACCAGCATCTTCTCCGCGGGGCCGCGCTGGCCGTGGTAGAGCTCGTCCGTCGCGTGCATCCACACGGGGGGGAGACCCTTCAGGATCGGGTGCTCGGGATCGCGGTGCGTGATCTTGAACTCGTGCTGGGCGCCGTGACCCGCGCCGGGGCCTTCGCCCGATTCCGCGCGCTGCAGCTTGCCGGTCTCGTCGTAGTAGACCCGCGCTCCGTACTTGTTCCCGCGCCAGCCCAGCCCGATCATCAGGTCGTACTCCTTCCACCCGGAGAACGCGTTGTTCGCCGCGTGGACCACGTGGAAGCCTCCACCGCCCCGGACGAACTCCTCGAACGCGGCGTTGACCTCGGCGGGCCAGGCGTCGCCGTTGTAGTTGCTGACGACGACCATGTAGTTCTTGAACGCCGGACGAGCGCCGCCGAACCGATCGCAGCACCGGCCAGCGCCGCCTTGCCGGTCCAGTTGCTCTTCTCAGCCTTTGCCGGCTTGTCGGTTTTGTCGCTCATCGCTTCCCTATGTCCATCGCGGGGCGCGGGTTCAAGGGGGCGAGGACGAAATTACAGCCAATCCTCGCAGCGCAGCCCATCGACACGCCCGAATTCCTTGAGGTTGCCGGTAATCAACTTGAGCCCCAAACTGCGCGCGTGGCCGGCGATCAGGAGGTCGTTGGGGCCGATGATGTTGCCGCTCGCTGCCAGAGTGGCCTTGATGGCTGCAGCTTCGTCGGCCGCCGCGGGGCCGAAATCAAGCACTGAAATATGCAAGGCAAAGGCGCTGACTTTGTCGTGCTGCACCTGCGGACGATCCGACCGGATCGCGCCATAGCGCAACTCATGCAAGACGATTGTCGAAATCGCCAGATTACGCGCTTCGGACTTGAAGCGATCGCGCAGTCCGCTCGGACGATCGCGCAGGACGCGAATGCACAGGTTCGCGTCAAGCATAGCAGTAAGCATCAGAACTTCTCGCGGACCTCGTACTCGCCTTGCGGGAACCGTTCGGGAAAGCCGGGGTCCGGTCCTTCATCGAAGAACCTGTCCCAAAAGTCGTCAATCGGAGTTAGCACGAGGGACCGACCATCCCTGCGGATGAGCACCTGATCAATGCCATCCGGGAAGGCAAACTCCTTGGGAATGCGTACTGCCTGACTGCGATTCGACTTGAACACGGCAGCGCGACGCTCTCGGGCGATATTTGAGTGGGCGTTCATGGCATGAATGTGCGCCTGGTGTTGGGATATGTCAATGGGATATACTGACCCGCATCCTACTGAGCAATCGCATGCCCATAGTGCTGGTAGATTTCCAGCACCTGCTCCGCGCTGATGCCTTGCTGCTGAGCGATGGCCAGCGGATGGGCTTCGTCCTGAACCCGAAGCACCGGGCCCTGCCGATCGAGCTGGGGGAACATCCGGCAGGCAAGCGGATCGCTGCCGACGTAGGTATAGAACTGGTTGCACAGCCAGCTTGACCAGGGCCCGGCGCCTTGGAAACCGCCGCTGTCAAAGCGCTCGATATAGCTCTCGAAATTGGTCCGCGACAGGGTTCCCCAACAGCCGAACCCGAGGTTTCGCTCGAGACCATGGACCGGAATCTCGATCACGCAGCGGACCAGGAAATATTTCCCGTCGATCACGCAGAAATCGTCGGACAGGAAATCGCCGTCGAGCGTCAGCGCGGAATTGGGCGCGTGGTCGAGGCTGCCGGGCCACGGGTCGGGGGCGAGCGGAGCCAGATCGAACATACCGCGATGGGGCCGATCACAAGTCTTGCACCGCCATTCGGCGCCATTCAGCAGGTCAAGCGCGGTCGAACCCTTTCGCTTGAACGGCCACCAGCTCACCCCACCAATTCCCTAACATCGGTCAGCCGCCCGGTCACCGCCGCCGCCGCCGCCATTGCCGGCGAAACCAGGTGCGTCCGCGCGCCCGGCCCCTGCCGGCCGACGAAGTTGCGGTTGCTGGTCGAGGCGCAGCGCTCGCCCGGCGGGACCTTGTCGGGGTTCATGCCGAGGCAGGCCGAGCAGCCCGGCTCGCGCCATTCGAGGCCCGCTTCGATGAACACCCGGTCGAGCCCCTCGGCCTCGGCCTGGCGCTTGACCAGGCCCGAGCCGGGGACGACGATCGCCCATTTGACGTTTGGTGCCTTGGTGCGCCCTTTGAGCACCGCTGCGGCGGCTCTGAGGTCCTCTATGCGGCTGTTGGTGCAGCTGCCGATGAACACGTTCTGGACCTCGACCTCGGTCATTGGCGTGCCGGGGGTTAATCCCATGTAATCAAGGCTCTTGCGCGCCGCGTCCTGCTTGCCCGGGTCGGCGAAACTGGCCGGATCGGGGACCCTGCCGGTGATCGCCACGGTGTCCTCGGGGCTGGTGCCCCAGGTGACGGTCGGGACGATCTCAGCGGCGTCGATCACCACCACCTTGTCGTAGACCGCGCCCGGATCGGTGGCGAGGCTGGTCCACGAGGCCACCGCCTTGTCCCAGTCCGCTCCCTTGGGAGCATAGGGGCGGCCTTTGAGGTAGGCGAAGGTCTTTGCGTCGGGCGCGATCAGGCCGGCGCGGGCGCCGTGTTCGATCGCCATGTTGGAAACGGTCAGCCGCCCCTCGATGCTGAGGTCGCGGATCGCCTGGCCGGTATATTCAATGACATAGCCGGTCCCGCCCGCAGCGCGCAGCACCCCGGTGATGTGCAGCACCAGGTCCTTGGCCGAAATGCCAGGACCAAGCGCGCCCTCAACCCGCACTTCCATCGCCTTCGAGCGCTTCAAGAGCAGCGTCTGGGTCGCCAGCACATGCTCGACCTCGCTGGTGCCGATCCCGAAGGCGAGCGCGCCCAGCCCGCCGTGGCAGGCGGTGTGGCTGTCCCCGCAGACGATCGTCGCGCCGGGCAGCGAGAACCCCTGCTCGGGCCCGACGACATGGACGATCCCCTGCTCGGCATCGGCATCGCCGATATAGCGGATCCCGAATTCGGGTGCGTTGCGTTCGAGCGCGGCAAGCTGCTGCGCGCTCTCGTTGTCGGCAATCGGGACGCGCGCGCCGGCGCTGTCGCGCCGTGCTGTCGTCGGCAGGTTGTGATCGGGCACCGCCAGGGTCAGATCGGGGCGGCGGACCTTACGCCCGGCCAGCCGCAGTGCCTCGAACGCCTGCGGGCTGGTCACCTCGTGGACCAGGTGGCGGTCGATATAGATCAGCGCGGTGCCGTCATCGCGGGTCTCGACGACGTGGGTGTCCCAGATCTTCTCGTACAGCGTGCGCGGTTTGGCGGTCATGATGTCTCTGCGCCTAGAAAGCGCCGCGCGCCGTGGCAAGCGCCAAACTACTCGTTGCGAGTACAGATCCAGGTTCCGGCGATCACCAGCACCGCGATCGAGATCAGCACCCACGGCCAGCCGATCGTCAACCAGGTGAAACCGACGCCCACGCTCATTGCGCCTACAGCAGCCAGCTTGGCCGGGCGCGAGATTGCCCGGCGGTCGCGCCAATCACGCAGCTGCGCGCCATATTGCGGATGCTCGAGCAGGCGCGCCTCCCAGGCCGGGTTGCTGCGCGCAAAGCAGAACGCAGCAAACAGCAGGAACGGCACCGTCGGCACGATCGGCAGGAAGGCGCCGATCACCCCCAGGCCAACCGAGATCAATCCGCCGGCAAGATAGAGCGGGCGGGTCACGCCGCGGCGAGCCGGGCGGCGGTTTCGCGGATCAGCGCGATCATTTTGGGCACGCCCTGGGTGCGATTGGAGGAGAGCTGGTTCTTGAGGTCGAAAGAATCGAGCAGCGCCGCGATATCGGTATCGGCCACTTCGCGGGCCGGCCGGTCCTGCACTGCGCTCAGCACCAGCGCGACGATCCCTTTGGTGATCGCGGCATTGCTGTCGGCGAGGAAGTGGAGGCGGTCATCCTGCTCCTGAGTGGGGTAAACCCAGACGCTGGCCGAACAACCCCGCACCAGCGTGGCGTCAGTCTTGAGCGCGTCGGGCATCGCATCAAGCTCGCGGCCTAGCTCGATCAGCAGCCGGTAGCGCTCGTCGCCGTCGAGAAACAGGTATTCGTCGAGAATGTCAGGAAGGCTGCGCATCGCGGCGGGATATAGGGAGCAAGTGGGAGAGGGGCAACGGCGGTGCGGGGGCTGCGATCCTTCGACAGGCTCAGGATGAGCAGAGCGGAGCTTGAATCGGACCGGAATCAGAACAAGTTCCGCTCACCCTGAGCCTGTCGAAGGGTCACAGATCGACCCCGGCAGCGATCGCCTCAAGCTTGCGGATCCGCTCCTTGAGGTCGGCGATCTCGATCCGGGCCATGCCGTTGGAAACGCCGCCCTCGATCTCGGGCCGGTGCAGATCAAGCTCGCGGGCCTTGAGTTGAAGCCAGCCCTGCCAGCCCCGCAGGCTGGCCATGGTGATCATCGCCACTGCGAGCAGCAGGGCGGCGGCGAAGATCAGGGTGGCGCTATCCATGGCGAGTTCTCCCTGGGTTCTGGCGACGCGCCTCAGCGCTCGCGCAGACTTTCGATCTCGGCGGCAAGGGCATTGGTCTGGCGGCCATCGGTGGCGATCCGTTCGAGCACTTTCACCCGGTCGGCAAAGTGGGTCAGCTGCTCGCGCAGCTCGGCGTTCTCGGCGGCGAGTTTGCGGGCGTCGCCGCCGTCAGTCTTGCCAGTCTTGCCGCCCCACTCGTCCTCCAGGGCATAGCCGTGGCGCGCACGGATCCAGTTGTTGACCACCCAGCCGATTGTCGAGATTGCGATAATCGCAAGGACAAATTCGGGACCCTGCCAGTCCATCAGCGCAACTCCCCATCGCGTTGGTCGAGCAGTGCCTCGACCTTCCTGGCATCGCGCAGCGCTTCGATCTGGCTGGCGACGTCATAGCCCTTGTCGGTGACGATCCGCTCGAGCACCCGCACCCGCGCTTCCAGTTCGCTGCTGTGCGAGGCATATTGCGCTGCTTTTTCAGCGGTTTCTCTGACGCTCAGTTCTGCCATCTTCGATTGGTGCCTGGTCCAAACGATGAACCCAACCATCAAAAACGGGGCGAGTGGGATCAGGATCCAGATTTCTTCGAACATGGTGCTTACTCCTGCGCTCGCTGCTCAGCGCAGCCGTTCGATTTCGGCGGAAAGCCGCGGGTTCGAGCTGACGTAGAAGGTCTCGACATCGGCCAGGCGGCGATCGATGTCGCGGAACTGGGCGCGAACCTCGCGGGTGGTGCGGGCCGGCGACTGGCGCACGCCCTGCCAGAACTGCTGCTCCTGGCGGTCAACATAGAGCTCGGCCGGCTTCTTGTCGGCGAGCAGCCCGATGAGGAAATAGGCCGGAATGATGATCGGCGCGCCCATCAGGACAAGGCCGATTGCACCGAGCCGGACCCAGATCACATTCACCCCGGAATAGTCGGCAATTCCAGCGCAGACACCCATCAGCTTGGCGTGTTGCTTGTCGCGGTAGAAACGGGTGCGCAGGCTGTTCATGGTAAGTTCCCCTTCGATTGGCGCCGGGATTTCGTCGCTTCCGGCTGGCGTTGGGTTGGTGGGCAGCAGCGCTGTCAGCGCCGCACTTTGCTCGCCCTAAGCGCTTCGATCTCCACAAGCGGAACCTCGTCGCTGTGCGGCAGCGCCCGGCTCGGACGGAAGCCCGGGTTGTCGGCGGCGACCAGCCGTTCGACCGTCTCCATCCGGTCCTCGAGCCGCCGGGCGAGCTGGTAAAGCTCGTCGAGCAGCGCCTCGTCGTTGCTGGTCAGGGTTGGCTGGGTCTTCCACTTGGTCATGTAGTGGAGGATCAGCCACGGCAGGCCGATGAAGAGAACTGGAACGATGATGATGGCTTCGTCCATGGCCTCAGCCCTCCTGCTTGTCCGCGCCGCCCGCAAGTGCGCGCTTCATTTCTTCGAGTTCCTCGTCGATCTTGTCAGCTCCGGCGAGGGCATTGATCTCATCAGCGAGGCTCGGCTTGGCGCTGCCATCGGCCAGGCTCAGCGCATCGGCGCGGCCTTCGGCATAGTCGACCCGGCGCTCGAGCTGGTCGAACCGGGCCATTGCCTCGTCGACCCGCTCGCTGGCCAGCAGCGTGCGCAGCTTGACGCGATTCTCGGCGCTTTCCAGCCGGGCGACGATCGAGCCCTGGCGGGCGCGGGCTTCGCGCAGGCGAGTCTGGAGCTTTTCGATGTCGAGCTCATAGGCGCGCAGTGCATCGTCGAGCACCGTGATCTCTTCCTTGAGCTGGTCGGCCATATCGCCGGCCTTCTTCTTCTCCACCAAGGCAGCGCGGGCCAGATCCTCGCGGTCCTTGCTCAGCGCCAGCTGGGCCTTGTCGCCCCAGTCGGCCTGGAGCCGGTCGAGCTTGACGGTGTGGCGATGCATTTCCTTCTGGTCGGCAATCGTCCGCGCCGCGCTCGCCCGGACTTCGACCAGCGTCTCTTCCATCTCGAAGATGATCATCCGGATCATCTTTTCGGGATCGTCAGCCTTGTCGAGCAGGTCGTTGAAGTTGGCAGCGATGATATCACGGGTGCGACTGAAAATGCCCATCAAGGGAGCTCCGATGCCAAGTGTTGGAGTGGGAGAACGGCGCAGCCGCTCGACTTCGGCGTCGAGCCGCGAATTGCGATAGCGGGTTCCACCTTCGTAAAGGGTCTGGGCCGGAACACCCGTGCGGCGGGGGGACTGGGGGCCGCTATCGGGGGGTGTTGCCTGGGGTTCCGGCCCAAGCGGGTCAAGTGGGTCATGGATCATCTTGGGGCTCACTTTCGCGTTACGCCTGCGGTGCAGCGGGGGCGTCGCGCAGGGCGAAGTCCGGTGCGCTTTGCAGCTGCTGCGAGAGGACGAGCAGGTTGAAAGCGAGCATCGCGGCGATCGAGGTGATCACGGCTTTGTCGAGCATCGAGCGGGTGGTGAACATGACAAACCTCAGTGAGTGGTGTTTGTTCATCCTTCAGCAAAGGGCGTGCCAAACCGCGAAAGGCACGCAATTCTGGCCTTCTCGCAACAATTCCACCAACGACATGTGGGAATGAGTTCCCATAGTTGGGGATTTCTGCTATATGTTGGGAATGGATCGTGACAGCCAGTTTGTCGGCCAGTCGACCGCCTTTCTCGATTCGGTCGAACGCGCCAGCCGTGCGGCGCCGCTGCGGCGTCCGGTGCTGGTGATTGGCGAGCGTGGCACCGGCAAGGAACTGATCGCCGAACGCCTCCACCAGCTTTCGCGCCGCTGGGCCGAGCCGCTGATCACGCTCAACTGCGCGGCGCTGCCGGAAACTTTGATCGAGGCGGAACTGTTTGGTCATGAAGCGGGGGCTTTCACCGGAGCTACCAGAGCCCGCGCCGGAAGGTTCGAGGAAGCCGACAAAGGGACGCTTTTTCTCGACGAACTGGCGACGTTATCGATGGGGGCACAAGAACGGCTGCTGCGTGCGGTCGAATATGGCGAAGTGACGCGAATCGGCTCGTCGCGCCCGATAGAGGTTGATGTGCGGATCGTCGCGGCGACCAACGAAGACCTGCCGCGACTGGCCGAGGAAGGCCGGTTTCGCGCCGATCTGCTCGACCGGCTGAGCTTCGAAGTTATCACCCTGCCGCCGCTTCGGGTGCGCGAAGGCGACATCTATGTCCTGGCTGACTACTTTGGCCGCCGCATGGCCAGCGAACTGCACTGGGAAGCCTGGCCCGGCTATACCGAGAACGCGGTACGCGCGATGGAAGACTACCAGTGGCCGGGCAATGTTCGTGAGCTCAGAAACGTGATCGAGCGCGCGGTCTACCGCTGGGATGACTGGAACTTGCCGATCGCCCACATTGTCTTCGATCCGTTTGACAGCCCGTGGAAGCCGGTTCACGCTTTCGCTGCGGACAGTGGGCACCCGCCGGCGCCGGCCCAGGCGCAGCCGGCATTGCAGGCATCGACCCAACTCGATGCGGTGACCGACTTCAAGGCCGCGGTCGACGGGCACGAGAAGGCGATCCTCGAGCAGGCCCTCGCCCGCCACCGCTACAACCAACGCCAGACCGCCCGGGCGCTGAACCTGAGCTATGACCAGTTGCGCCACGCGATGAAAAAGCACGGGTTGGGCGAGCGCTGATCCCAGCAAGAGTTCGGTAACCGGTGTTTGCTATGACCCTGACCATGCAGGCTCTCCGCTCGATAAAACTGATCATCGGAATCACCGTTTCGCTGGCCGTGCTGGCCTGGATCCTGATCGGCGGGGTGGGCGGCGCCTATCTGTCAAGCAATCCAGACAAGGCTGCGGCCTATGCCTTCGGGTCGATGAACGTCGATCCCAATGCCGGCTTCCTGGAACAGGCCGGGCAGATGATCCAGGGTTACAAGCAGGCCGACAAGAGCCTGACCGAGCTGAAGCAGATCGAAGCCGAAGCCGAAGCGGCGGACGAAGGCTTCTCGCGCCGCAGCCATGAATTTATTGAAGAACGCTACGGCCCGCTGAGCGAGACCTCTGGCGATGAGCCGATGGAAACGGCGCCGGTCAGCGACGCTTCGTTCGAATAAGGTCCGGGCTTGCCCGGCAAGCACGAGGCAAGTCGCCCCGCTTGCATATTATGGCTCGTTTTGAAACAATACTTGACCCTATCTTTCGATAGATTGATTCGATTCAATCAGACTGTCAGTTTGCTCGTGGTTTACTCGCACTGACGAGTCGCACTGGTTGCGGAATGGTTCCCTATCGTGGCGCCGTCCGCGTCCGGATAACTAAAAACCCAGAGTATGCCGAAATGCCGGACGGCTGCGCGGTGGCCGGGGCCTTGCCTCCGGTCTGGTTGATACGCCACGGGCCCCCCCGGCGATACCATCGGAGGGAGTTTGAATTATGATTGGTACTCGCAAGATTATGGTAGTTGCGGCGGCCACGGCCGCCCTAGGATTCAGCGCCCTGCAGATTGCTCCGGCGCTTGCTACCCCGGGTTCAGGATTTGCACCCAGCCCGATCGTGACCGGGCAGTTCGGTCCGCTGCACACCATCGCGCACAAGGATTCACGCTGGCCAACCTGGGATCTGCTGTTCAAGACCAAGGCCGCCACCGACCTCGGCGTTGATGTCCTGACGGTTCAGCCCGGTGGTTACAGCGGCTGGCATAGCCATGCCGGGCCGATCTACGTCACGGTCAAGAGCGGTTCGGTCAACTGGTACAACGGCGCCGATTGCTCGGTCCGCACCTTCCATGCCGGCGATACCTATGTTGAGCCTGCCCACTCGGTGCACTATGTCGAGAACCCGACCGACGAGGTTACCACTCTGGTGGCCGTGGCGCCGCGGCCGCGCGGCGCACCGGGGCGGCTCGACGCGCCCGAACCGGAATGCGCTGCGGCTGATTGAGTCAGCGGGGGCGGCCGGCTGGCCGCTCCGCTGGCGTGGTTAAGTTATTGGCAACGGGCTGTTGCTATAGCCGGGGCATGATCTCGGCTGCGATGGACATTCGGCGTTGAACGCCTGGGCTTCCGTGCCGGGCGGACGTAAGGCGTTCAACCTGATGGCCCGCGGCTATCAGGTGCTGTTCCGGGCCGAGCAGGTCAATCATTGTCCGGGTTGCAACGGCACCAACTGGTATGTCGGCCGGGTTACTGCGGAATGCGGTCGCTGCGGCACCGCGCTGCCGCTAGCGGAAGCGGCGGCGACCGGGCTCGATCCGGTTGGCAACAAGCGGGTGGCACTCCACCTGGTCGAGGGTGGCAAGCCCTACCGTGAGCGGCGTCGCGCCAAGCGCGAGCCTGCAGACGGCCGGAAGGTGACGCTCCACATCGACGGGGCGCCGCGCGCTTTCGCGATCGAGGATATCTCCGATGGCGGGATCAAGGGCGCCAAGATTGATGGCATCGCCAACGGCCGCCAACTGATTGTCGAGCTGGAGGACGGAACGCTGCTGTCCGCCGAACTGCGCTGGAGCAGCGGCGGTTTCATCGGTCTCGCCTTTGCCGAGCCGAACCAAGCCTAAACTTTAGAGCGTGATGACATAGCATTGACCCGCCCTGACGGAGCCGATTTTGGTTTGTGGGGAGGCGCGAGGAGTGAGCGATGCCGTAGCATCGTGATCGACGAGCAACGCTCC
>JANOGS010000202.1:0-10938 GCA_031414115.1 Novosphingobium sp.
GAACTGGCCGAGGAAACCGGACTGCTGGAGCGCCACGTCACTGTGCTGGCCCAGACCCGCGAGGAACTGCTCTATGACCTGCCCGACGAACTGATGGGCAAGCTGTGGAAGGGGCGTTATCGCGGCCAGCGCCAATACTGGCTGCTCGCCCGGTTCACCGGCGAAGACGGCGACGTCAATCTCGAAGCCCACGATCCGCCCGAGTTCCGGGAATGGAAATGGGTTGAGCCGGCGCTGCTGCCGGACCTGATAGTTCCGTTCAAGAAGCGGATCTATCGCTCTGTTCTGGAGGAGTTTCGGGACCTGATTTGAAGGTCAAGATCCTCCCCCTTCGGGGGAGGTGGCAGCCCTTTAGGGCTGACGGAGGGGGATAGGGTCACCGCGCTGGCGTTGCGGCCCTATCCCCCTCCGCCTCGCTTTGCTCGGCACCTCCCCCGGAGGGGGAGGATTTGGCAGCTCAATTCTCCGTCACCACCGGCGCCGCCTGCACCGCCTCGGCGCTGACCACCTGCACCACGGGGCCGCGTTCGATCGCGGCAGAGAGCTGGCGCGCCGGGCCGCAGGTGCTGTTGCCGCAGAGCTGCTGAATCCGCGCCAGACTGGCCTTGGCCTTCTCCAGCGCGCCCTTTTCGACCAGCGCCTCGCCCTCACCGGCCAGCGCGTACTGGTTGTTGGGATCGATGATCAGCGCCTTGCGGTAATAGTGCAACGCCTTGCCGGGCAGGCCCTGCTTGCGCGCGGCTTCGCCCAGATTGAGCACGATCGAGACATGCCCCGGCTGGATCGCCAGCGCGGTTTCAAACGAATCGAGCGCGGCTTCGGCATCGCCCGCAGCCAGCGCAGCGCGTCCCTGGGAGACCAGGCTGGCGGCACGCGGATCAAGCGGCAAGGGCGGAGCGGTATAGCCGGTGCTGGACGTGACCGCGACCAGCAGCGCAAGCGCCAGGGTGGCAGGGGTGTAACGCATTACAAGCTCCTTGAGCGTAGCCATTTGCGGTTGAGCTAACACAGCGAATCAAAACGTGCGATGAAAAAGCCGTCGGTTGCATCGTGTTCCGGGGTCAGCCGCAGCCCGGCGCCGCGCGCCCGTCCGGCGCCGAGCGCCGGGCTCTGGGCACGCCAGCCGGGGTTGCGGGCGAGAAACGCCGCCGCCTGATCTGCTCCCTCGGCATCGAGCAGCGAGCAAGTGACGTAGACCAGCCGCCCGCCCGGCCTGACCAAAGTTGCCGCGAGATCGAGCAGCCGCGCCTGCAGCGCACCCAGCCGTTCCAGCTCGCGCGGGGTCAGCCGCCAGCGCCCTTCGGGATTGCGCCGCCAGGTGCCGCTGCCCGAGCACGGGGCATCGATCAGCACGGCGTCGATCTGTCCGGCAAGATCGGCGAGTGCCTCGGCCTCGCGGTTCGGATCGAGCAGGCGTTCTTCGATGATCGTCGCCCCTGCCCTTGCCGCGCGCGGCGCCAGCCGCGACAGCCGCCCGCGATCGGTATCGCAAGCGATCAGCCGGCCGCGATTGTCCATCGCCGCAGCGAGCGCGAGGGTCTTGCCCCCCGCCCCGGCACACAGGTCCACCACGATCTCGCCCGGTCGCGCCCCGAGCGCAAGGCAGGCCAGCTGCGAACCGCTATCTTGAATCTCGATCAGCCCGTCATTGTGGGCTTGCCATTGCTCGACCGGAGTGCCCGCAGGAAAGCGCAGGGCATCGGGGGCCTGGGTGGGCTCGCCAGCAAGCGGCAGTTCGGGAGCGGCCTTGAGGCGGTTGATGCGGATGTCGAGCGGAGCGCGGCCGAGCATCGCCCAGGCTTCATCGCCGTCGATCCCACTTTCGGCCAGCGCCTTGACCAGCCAGGCCGGCGCAACGCCCCGCCTCGCCACCGGCTCGCCCGGCGCTGGCGGGGCCGGAGCATGGCGCGAACCGTCGAACAGCGCCGCCAGCGCGGGATCGCCCCTGGCCAGCAGCAGCATCGCCGCCCGCCCGCTGACCGGCACCTCGCCGCAGGCCCGGATCGCCCCGTAGACCAGCGCGCGCACTGCGCGGCGATCGCCCGACCCGGCAAAACGGCGGGTGCGGAACCATTCGGCGACAATCCGGTCGGCGCTTGCCCCGCTATAGCGCGCCGCGGTTATGACAAGGTCAAGCACCTCGATTCCCGCCTGAACGCGGGCGGCAGGAGTCATCGGCGCGTCATGACTTGTAGTTGGGCGCCTCGCGCGTGATCGTCACGTCGTGGACGTGGCTTTCGCGCAGGCCAGCGCCCGTGATCCGCACGAACTGGGCGCGCGCCTGGAGGTCCTCGATCGTGGCCGAGCCGGTATAGCCCATCGCCGCCTTGATCCCGCCGACCAGCTGGTGGACCACATCACGCGCCGGGCCCTTGAACGGCACCTGGCCCTCGATCCCTTCGGGCACCAGCTTCATCTGGTCCTTGATGTCCTGCTGGAAATAGCGGTCCGCGCTGCCCCGTGCCATCGCGCCCACCGAACCCATCCCGCGGTAGCTCTTGTAGGCGCGGCCCTGATAGAGGAAAGTCTCGCCCGGGGCTTCCTCGGTTCCCGCCAGCATCGAGCCGATCATGATCGTCGAGGCGCCGGCGGCGAGCGCCTTGGCGGCATCGCCCGAGGTGCGCAGCCCGCCGTCAGCAATGATCGGCACGCCGGCATCCTTCGCCGCGCGGGCGGCTTCCATGATCGCGGTCAGCTGCGGCACGCCAACCCCGGCAACGATCCGGGTGGTGCAGATCGAGCCCGGCCCGATCCCGACCTTGATCGCATCGGCCCCGGCGTCGATCAGCGCCCGGGTCGCCTCGTAGGTGGCGACATTGCCGGCGATCACCTGGGCCGAATTGCTGAGCTGCTTGACCCGCTGCACTGCGCGGGCGACGTCCTTGTTGTGGCCGTGCGCGGTGTCGATGATCACCACGTCGCACTCGGCGGCAAGCAGCGCCTCGGTCCGCTCAAAGCCCTTGTCGCCGACCGTGGTCGCAGCGGCGACGCGCAGCCGCCCGGCGGCGTCCTTGGTCGCATCGGGATAGGTCACCGCGCGTTCGATGTCCTTGACCGTGACCAGGCCGATGCAGTGGAACGCATCATCGACCACCAGCAGTTTCTCGATCCGGCGCTGATGCAGCAAGCGCCGCGCTTCGTCCTGGCTGACCCCGGCCGCTACCGTGGCCAGGTTTTCATGGGTCATCAGCTCGCGCACCGGCTGCTTGGGATTGTCGGCAAAGCGGACGTCGCGGTGGGTGAGAATGCCGACCAGCTTGCCGCAGGCTTCGACCACGGGAATGCCGGAAATGCGGTTGGCCTCCATCAGCGCACGCGCCTCGCCCAGCGTCTCGTCGGGGCCGATGGTGATCGGATTGACCACCATGCCGCTTTCGAAACGCTTGACCGAGCGCACCGCGGCGCACTGTTCCTTGACCGTCAGATTGCGGTGGAGCACCCCGATCCCGCCCATCTGGGCCATGACAATCGCCATGTCAGCCTCGGTCACGGTATCCATCGCCGAGGAAATCACCGGGATGTTGAGCGCAATCTCGCGGCTCAGGCGGGTGCGGGTATCGGCCTTGGAGGGCAGGATATCGGACTCGCCCGGACGCAGCAGGACGTCGTCGAAGGTCAGGCCAAGGGGGATGTCCATGGGTGCCACTATGCCTTTGTGCGGGGTCGATTCGTGGCGGCCCATGTAACCGCACTCCCCCGGCATAGCTAGGGCGGACTTGGAGAAATCCTCCCTGTCGCGAAGCGATGGGGAGGTGGCTGGTCCGCAGGACCAGACGGGGGGGTGACGGGGTCGCCCAGATACCCCTCCGTCAGTCGCTTCGCGCCTGCCACCTCCCCATCGGCTGCGCCGACAGGGAGGATCTTATGGAGCCGCCACCGGGACCTTCTTGGGATCACCGAACCAGCGCGCGAGGTGGACCAGGAACTGCACATCATCGGCCGCGCCGCCCAGCTCGATGCCCTTGCCGGCGAGCTGATCGCTGGCGCGGTGATAGTCGCCTTCGAAGAAGCGCTCGATCACCGCGATCTCTGACCACGAGCTGGAAACCATCACCGCGGGCACGTCATGCTTGAGCAGCGCCCAGCCATCCTGGCGCTCGACATAGGCATTGGCCGCCGCGCCCTCGACCAGCTTCTTCTTGGCCGCCTTGGCCGCTGCGGCAAGCTGCGGATCAAGCCCGGTCAGCCCCGTGCCGACCACCGCGAACGGCCGCCCGGCGGGCAGCAACGCAACCGAATCGATGTTGAACGCGGCGACGATCGAACCCAGCGGCAGCGGCGGATTTTCGGCGAAGGCATGGGCGCCGAGCAGGCCCAGTTCCTCGCCCGTAGTGGCAAGGAAATAGACGTCGCGGTCAATCGGTGGGCCCTTGGCCAGCCGCCGCGCCGCCTCGGTCAGCACTGCTACCCCGCTGGCGTTGTCGATCGCGCCGTTGCAGATCTGGTCTTCGGCCGGCGGCGCCACGCAGCGCCCGAAGTGGTCCCAGTGCGCGACCACCAGCACCGCGCCCAGTTCGGGGCGGCGGCCTGCCAGCTTGCCGATCACATTGTGGGTGTTGATCCAGGTTTCGCGGGTGGTCGCCTCCAGCGTCACCGCGAGGTCGAGCGGCCTGGCGACGAATTCCGGCGCCGCAGCGGCGGTTTGCAAGGCAGCGAGCGTCTGCCCCGAGCCGACCAGCGCGCGATTCAGTCCTTCCGCACTGATGAACGCCTCAAGATCGCCGCCGACCGCCTCGCCAACCAGGGCATAGGCCTGCTGGCTGCGCCGAGCGGCGATGTTTTCCAGCGAGCGCTCGCCATCGAGCACGGTCAGCACCGCCGACGCCCCGCCGGCGAGCAGCGCGTTCTGCCGCGCCGAGCTGTCGATCCCGCCATCCAGCAACAGCGCCACCCGGCCTGCCAGATCGGCACGCGCCGGCGGGCTGGCGCCGGTGCCCACGAACAGCACCGGCGCATTCTCGATCAGGCTGCGCTTGCCCGAGGTCAGCACCAGCAACGAGCCAGGCGCAGTGATCAGCCGCCGGCCCTTGCGGGTGAACACCGCGCGGCTGCCGTCGGGCTCGCGGGCGATGATCGTCACCGGCGCGAACCAGGCATGGCCAGGATCGTTGGTGCCCGATTGCAGCCCGATCTCGAACCATTTCCGGCCGAGATAGCGCAGGGTCCTGGCCTCACCCTCGGTGCCGGGTTCGCGGCCTTCATAAGCGTCGCTCGACAGCTCGGTGATATGGGCGAGAAGCTGAGCCTTGAGCTCGTCATGCGCCTTGTCGCGGCGCGGCGCGGCACTTGCCGGGGTGAACGCGATCAACGCCGCCAGCAGCAGCGTTATCACCCGCCCGATCGCTGCCCCGCAACGTTTCATCGGCTCCTGCTTACAGAGTGCCACAGGACCGGCAAGAACGATTGAAAAAAACAACCGCTTTGCAAGAATTTGCGTGACACGATTGCATCACTCGGCGGTCCAGCCGCCGTCCATCGAAATGTTCGCGCCGGTAATATTGGCCGCAGCGTCGCGGCACAGGAATACCGCCATCTCGCCAACCTCGCTAGGCTGGACAAATTTGCGGGTTGGCTGGCGGGTCAGCAGCACCTCGTCGATCACCTGCTCGCGGGTCATATTCCGCGCCGCCATGGTGTCGGGGATCTGGTTCTCCACCAGCGGCGTCCAGACATAGCCCGGGCTGATGCAGTTGGCGGTGATGTTGAAGGTCGCCAGTTCCAGCGCCACGGTCTTGGTCAGCCCGGCCAGCCCGTGCTTGGCCGCAACATAGGCCGCCTTGTAGGGTGAGGCAGTGAGGGAATGGGCGCTGGCGGTGTTGATGATCCGCCCCCACCCGGCCGCTTTCATCTGCGGGATCGCCAGCCGGCAAGCGTCGAAGGCGGCAGTCAGGTTGAGCGCGATGATCTGGTCCCACTTGTCGACCGGAAACTCCTCGACCGGGGCGACATGCTGCATGCCCGCATTGTTGACCAGGATCTCGACCGGTCCGGCGGCCGCCATCATCGCTTCGACACCGTCGCGCCGCGACAGGTCGCCGGCGGCGTGGCGGGCGCCCAGTTCGGCGCAAAGCGCGGCGATCGCGGCTTCCTCGCCGAACCCGGAAAGCACCACCTCGGCCCCTGCGGCCTTCAGTTCGCGGGCAATCGCCAGCCCGATCCCCGAAGTCGAGCCGGTCACCAGCGCACGTTTCCCGGCCAAGAACATTCCCGACTCCAACCATTTGACAAAAGCTCTATAGTCCGCTGCCATTGCGGCTGGACTGCGCCTTGTCCAGCGCCACGAAGGGGTAGCCCATGCGTCTCGACGATTTCGATCCCAACGCCGTCAATGTCGAAGACCAGCGTGGCAGCGGGGGCGGCATGCGGATGCCCGGACGCGGCGGGCAAGTGGGCTGCGGCACGATCGTGATCGCGCTGATTGCGGCGCTGGTGTTCGGGGTCGATCCTGCCCAAATGCTGGGCGG
Organism: Novosphingobium sp.; assembly: GCA_031414115.1. Lineage (GTDB taxonomy): Bacteria > Pseudomonadota > Alphaproteobacteria > Sphingomonadales > Sphingomonadaceae > Novosphingobium. Next base: position 6,465 of record JANOGS010000202.1, read on the forward strand.
TCTGGAACAGGGCGCGCCGACCGAACAGCAGGCCCCGGCGGCGGGCGGCACCAGCGCCAGCGAAAGCTGCTCGGCCGATCCGCTCAGCCGCGAAACCTGCAATGCCCTGTCCTCGCTCAACAAGACCTGGGAGCCACTGTTTGCGGCGGCGCGGATCCCGTTCCAGCCGCCCAAGCTGGTGTTCTATGCGCAGCAGGGCAATTCCGGCTGCGGTTCGGCGCAAAGCGCCATGGGGCCGTTCTATTGCCCGAGCGACCAGGGCATCTACATCGACACCGATTTCTACCGCGAGATGGAAGCCAAGCTGGGCGCCGGGGGCGATTTCGCCCGCGCCTATGTGATCGCGCATGAGTACGGCCACCACATCCAGACCATCACCGGGGTCTCTGACCAGATCCGCTCGGCCCAGCAGCAGAACCCGCGCCGCGCCAATCAGCTGCAAGTGCGGATGGAATTGCAGGCCGATTGCTATGCCGGGGTCTGGGCGGCGCGCAACCGCGACAAGATCGAGGCCGGCGACATGGAGGAAGGCCTGAACGCCGCGCATTCGATCGGCGACGACACCCTGATGCAGAGCGCCGGCCGCCGCCCGGTCGAAGCCAGCTTCACCCACGGCACCAGTGCCCAGCGCGTCGAAGCGCTGCGCCAGGGCCTGCAAAGCGGCGACGATACGGTGTGCGACGCCTACATGCGGTGAGGGCACTAATTCAGGGACAGTATACTAATTAGCTTCGCACGATGCCGCGTCTGTATCGGTTCACTGGCGGCTAATTAGTATACTGTCCCCGAATTAGAAGCGCGCGTGCCGGTTGCGAAGCGGCGGGCACTTGGCTAGCGCGCTGGGATGCGCCTGACCGATTGCCACAACATCGACGATTTCCGCCGCCTCGCCAAGGCACGCCTGCCCTGGCCGGTGTTCGACTATATCGATGGCGCCGCCGATGACGAGCTGACCAAGGCCCGCAACACCGCCGCCTATGCCAGCGCCGATCTGGTCCCCGATGTGCTCGCCGGGGTCGAGACGATTGACACCAGCTGCACGATCATGGGCCGCACCAGCGCGCTGCCGCTGATCCTCTCGCCCACCGCCTTGCAACGCGTGTTCCACTGGCAAGGCGAGCGCGCGGTGGCGCGGGCGGCGGAGAAGTTCGGGCTGTGGTTCGGGATCTCGAGCCTGGCGACAGTCAGCATCGAAGAGATCGGCGCAATGACGGCGACGCCGAAGATGTTCCAGCTCTACGTCCACAAGGACAAGGGCCTCAACGCCAGCATGATTGCGCGCTGCAAGGCGGCAAAGTTCGACGCGATCACGCTGACCGTCGATACCATCGTCGGCGGCAAGCGCGAACGCTGCCTGCGTTCGGGTTTTTCCTCGCCGCCCAAGTTCACGCCATCGTCATTGCTGAGCTATGCGGTGAAGCCGCGCTGGGCGCTGGACTATGTGTTTCGAGAAAAGTTCGCCCTGCCCAACCTCGACACCCATGTCCGCGAAGGCACTGCCGAGGCGGTTTCGATCCAGCGCTATTTCTCCGAAATGCTCGATCAGTCGCTGGACTGGAAAATGGTCGAGGCGATCCGCCAGGACTGGGGCGGCAAGTTTGCCCTCAAGGGCGTGATGAGCGCCGCTGACGCGCGCCGCGCCGCCGAGATGGGGATCGATGCGATCATGATCTCCAACCACGGCGGCCGCCAACTGGACGGCAGCCGCGCCCCGTTCGACCAGCTGCGCGAGATCGAGGATGCGGTCGGCGGGCGGATCGAGATTATCTGCGATGGCGGAGTGCGGCGCGGCACCCATGTGCTCAAGAGCCTGTGCGCGGGAGCAACCGCGGCCTCCGGCGGGCGGCTTTACCTCTATGCGCTAGCCGCCGCCGGGCAGGACGGCGTCGAACGTGCGATCGGGATCCTCAAGGAAGAGATCGAGCGCGGCATGAAACTGATGGGGGTCAAGTCAGTGGCTGAACTGACGGCCGAACGGCTGCGCTGGCGCTAGAGTTTTGTTCCACTTACGTGGAAACAACACCGGCCCGCTCCCCCGCTGCGCGCGATTCCCGTTTCGTCGCCAAACTGCAATCAAATATCGCCGTAGCTTAATGAAGCGGTAACCATAACTACGCGCGGCGGTCACAATGACCGGCCACGCTTTGGCCATTGAGAACGGACGATTCGCTCGGCCGCTATCTCGCAGGGGCCTGTTCCCAGTTCTGTCCGCCTGACGCTTCGGCGCCTTCTGCTGCGAAGGAGTCCGCATGCCACTTCCCGGCAATGATGCGTTCTTCGCGACCACAGCGGGCGTGAGCCTGCGGGTAGCAGCGGTCAGCCAGTTCCAACCAACCAGTTTCCAACCAAGCGCGGCCGATCGCACCGAATCCTGCCGCTTCAACTCGGGAGTATAGCATCATGACTCTGGATCTTTCCAACTACGTCCGGATCGGCACCTATGATCTCCCCGAGCCGACCCGCACCACAGCGCCCAGCGGCAATCTGCTGGCCCAGGAAGTTTCGGCAGTCACTTACAACCAGGACACCGACACGCTGTTCGTGCTGGGCGACGGCGGCACTTCGATTGTCGAGATCAGCAAGACCGGGCAGCTGATCAGCACCATGACCCTGGCCGCCGGCAGCAGCCCGCAAGGGACCGAATTCTATGATCCCGAAGGCCTGACCTACATCGGCAACGGCCAGTTCGTGCTGACCGAAGAACGCGACCAGAACCTGGTTTCCTTCACCTATGTTCCCAACACCACCCTGACCCGGGCGATGACCTCGACGGTCGATTTCGGGCCGTTCATCGGCAACGTCGGCTTCGAAGGGCTGACCTATGACGCCCAGACCGGCGGCTTCATCGTGGTCAAAGAGGTTTCGCCATTGGGGGTCTTCCAGACCAATGTCGATTTCATCGGCGGGACCTTTACCAATAGCACCCAGACCAACCTGTTCGACCCGCTGCTGACCAACCTCACCGACTTCGCCGACGTCTATGCGCTGTCCAACGTCTCGTTGTTCGACAGCACTTCAACCTCGGGCAACCTGATCATCCTCAGCCAGGAAGACGGCAGGATCGTCGAGGTGGATCGCAATGGCAACATCATCAGTTCGCTGCAGCTGGTCTCCGATCCCGGTAATCCGCTCGATATCGGCAGCCAGCAGCACGAAGGCGTGACAGTGGATGACCAGGGCTATATCTATGTGGTCAGCGAGAATGGCGGCGGCGATATCAACCATCCGCAGCTGTGGGTGTTCGCGCCGTCGCTGGTCGCCAACCAGGCACCGACCGCGATCAGCCTGATCAACCCGGTCACCGCGCTGCTTGAGAACACTTCGACGGCCGTTCCCCTCAAGGTCGCGAGCATTTCGATCACCGACGACGGGATCGGCGCCAACGCCTACACACTGTCCGGCGCCGACGCGGCGTTATTCCAGGTCGATGCCACCGGGCTCTTCGTTCGCGCCGGGGTCGTGCTCGATTACGAAACCCAGTCGAGCTTCAACGTCACGGTTCATGTCGATGATCCCAATGTCGGCGCAACCCCCGATGCCAGCACCAACTATTCGCTCAACCTGGTCGACGTGCTGAACGAAACGGCTGGCCCGACGCTGTACATTTCCGAAGCCGCACCGTGGTCCAGCGGCAACAGCCTGGTCGGCGCGGACTGGTTCGAGGTGACCAACACCGGCACTGCCGCGGTCAATATCACTGGCTGGCGGTTCGATGACAGCTCAAACTCGTTTGCCGTATCGGCGGCGTTGAACGGCATTACCTCGATCGGCGCGGGCGAATCGGTGATCTTCATCGAGGGCGGCGCGGCGCAGGTTACCGCCTTCATCAACACCTGGTTCGGCGGGACGTTGCCGGCCGGATTGCAGATCGGCACCTACAGCGGTTCGGGCATCGGCCTCAGCACCGGCGGCGACGCAGTCAACCTCTATGATGCTGCCGGCGTGGTTCAGGCCAACGTCTCCTTCGGCGCCTCGCCGGTCGGCCCGACTTTCGGCACGTTCGACAACGCCGCCGGGATCAACGGCGCAGCGATCTCGCAGCTCAGCGTGGTCGGCGTCAACGCCGCCTTCGCCGCGCTGGGCCAGGCCAGCAACGTCGGCTCGCCGGGCGAGATCTCGCTCAACGTCGCGCCGCTGGTTGGCGATGACGACTTGGCCGACGCTGCCGAAGATGCGGCGCCGATCGCCATCAGCTTCGCCAGCCTGCTCGGCAACGATCTCGCCGGTCCGCCCAACGAAGCCAGCCAGGCGCTGACCATCCTCTCGGTCGCCAACGCGGTGGGCGGCAGTGTCGAAATTGTTGGCAGCGACGTGATCTTCACCGCCACCGCCAACTTCAACGGCACCGCCAGCTTTGAATATACCGTCGAGGACAACGGCCAGAACTACGGCGTTAACGCCTTCCTCAGCGACATTGGCCTGGCCAGCTTCGCAATCACTTCGGTCAACGATGCCCCGGCGCTGACCGGGACGC
>JANOGS010000203.1:0-21800 GCA_031414115.1 Novosphingobium sp.
GAGCCCGCGCGAAGTGGCTGCGGCGCTGGCCCAGACCTTCCCCGATCTCGATGCCACGGTGCTGGCCGCCCGGCTGGCTGAGGGCCGGCCCGGCTATCTGCGCCGCCGGATCCTGCCCGAGGATGCCAACCGCATTCACCAGCTGGGCGAGCCCGCGCTGGAATTCCCGCGCGAGACCGAGCGGTTCTATCCGCAAGGGGCGATGGCCGCGCATGTTCTGGGTTTCGTCGGTGCAGATGGCCATGGCCATGTCGGGATGGAGCAGGTCTTCAACAAGCGCCTGACCGATCCCGCCACCCGCGGCGCCCCGGCGGTGCTCTCGCTCGACACCCGCGTCCAGGGTGCGCTCGAGGACGATCTGCTGCGCGGCATGGCCGAATCCATTGCCAAGGGCGCGGCCGGGATCGTGCTTGATGTCGATACCGGCGAAGTGCTGGCGCTGGCCTCGCTGCCCTCGTTCAACCCCAACCTGATCGACCGCGCGGGTGAGGCCAACATCTTCAACCGGGTGACCAACCAGGTCTACGAACTCGGCTCTACCTTCAAACCGATCACCGTGGCCGCAGCGATCGACGCTGGAACCATCACCGACCTGTCGCGTCGCTATCTGGCGACCCGGCCGATCGCGATCGGCGGCTTCCAGATCCGCGACAGCCACCCGTTTGGCGGCTCGCTCAATGTTCCTGAATCGCTGATCCACTCGTCCAACATCGTCACTGCCCAGATCGCCGATGATCTCGGCGGAGCGCGGCTCAATGCGACGATGCGCTCGCTGGGGATGAACGAGCGGCCCTATATCGAGCTGCCCGCGAAGGGCTTTCCGCTGTGGCCCAAGGGGGACTGGTCGCGGATCACCACCATGACCGTGTCCTATGGCCACGGCATCGCGGTTACTCCGCTGCACTTGGCGAGTGCCTATGCCGCCTTGGTCAACGGCGGAGTCTGGCGCCCGGCGACGCTGATGAAGGTCGAACCCGGACAGGCGGTGCCGGGCAGGCGGGTATTCAAGGCATCGACCTCTGCGCGGATGCGCCAGTTGCTGCGGATGATCGTCTCGATCGGCACCGGCAAGAATGCCAATGCCCCCGGGTACCGGGTTGGCGGCAAGACCGGATCGGCGGAAAAGCCGGGCGACGGCGGCTATCGCCGGTCCTCGCTGGTCGCAACCTTTGCCGCGGCCTTTCCGATGGACCGTCCGCGCTATGTGATCATCGCCATGCTCGACGAGCCGCAGGGTACTGCCGCCACATCGGGCCAGCGCACCGCCGCTTGGAACACTGCACCGATTGTCGGGCGGGTGGTGCCGCGGATCGGGCCGCTGCTGGGAATCATGCCCGATGACACCCGCGACGTTGACATTACCGACCTGGCTCCGCTGGTCGGCGGCGGAGGCAGCGAGTGAGGCTGGCGGTGCTGGCTGACCAGGCGGGGATCGCGCTCCCTGCCGGGGCCGACGCGGCCGTCACCGGCTTTGCCATCGATCACCGCAAGATCGCGCCGGGCACCGTTTTCGGCGCCTTTGCCGGGCTGCGCTTCAACGGTGAGGATTTTATTCCCGCAGCGATTTCCGCCGGGGCCGTGGCGGTTGTCGCGCGAGGCGGGGCGCATGTGGACGGCGCGGTCCACATCGCCGATCCCGAACCGCGCCGCGTCTTCGCCCGGCTGGCGGCGAAGTTCTTCACGCCGGTTCCCCAAACCGTGGTCGCGGTCACCGGGACCAACGGCAAGACTTCGACGGTGGAAATGGTCCGCCAGATCTGGCGGATGACGGGGCAGCGCGCGGCTTCGATCGGTACCCTGGGCGTCACAACCGCTGATGAGAGCGTCTCGACCGGGCTGACCACGCCCGACATCGTCACGTTCCTGGCCAATATGAGCGGCCTGGCGCGCGAAGGCGTCAGCCATGTCGCCTACGAAGCCTCGAGCCACGGGCTGGCCCAGTTCCGCAACGAGGGACTGCGGGTTGCCGCCGGGGCCTTCACCAACCTCAGCCGCGATCACCTCGATTACCACAAGGACATGGACGACTACTTCGCCGCCAAGATGCGCCTGTTCGACGAAGTCGTCGATGCGGACGGCGCGGTGGTGGTGTGGATGGACGATAGCTGGTCGGATCACGCGACCGGGCATGCGCGCAGACGGGGGCTGCGCCTGCTCGGCGTGGGCGAGGGGGCGGACGCCAATGGCATCCGCCTCCTCGCCCGTTCACCTGGTCAACTCGGGCAGGAGCTGGAGATCGAATGGGCCGGGGCGCGGCGCAAGCTGAAGCTGCCGCTGATCGGGGCCTATCAGGCGGCCAATGCACTCGTAGCTGCCGGGCTGGTGCTGGTAACCGGGGGTGATGCCGCGCAGGTGTTCGATGCCCTCAGCCGCCTGCAACCGGTCCGCGGTCGGCTGGAACGCGCAGCGATTTCGCGCGCCGGCGCGCCGATCTATGTCGACTATGCCCACACTTCCGACGCTCTGGAAGCCGCGATTGCGGCGCTGCGCCCGCATTGCAAAGGTCGCCTGATCGCAGTGTTCGGCGCCGGTGGCGACCGCGATTCGGGCAAGCGGCCGGAAATGGGCCGGGTGGTTGCCGAGCAGGCTGACCTCGGCATCGTCACCGATGACAACCCACGCGGCGAAGATCCCGCCGCAATCCGCGCCATGGTTCTCGCTGGCGGCAGTGCCTTGCGCGAAGTCGCCGATCGCCGCGCCGCGATTGCCGCCGCGATTGCCGAAGCGGGCCAACACGACATCGTCCTGATCGCCGGCAAAGGGCACGAGCAGGGCCAGATCATCGGTGCTGGCGAGAATTGCCGGGTGTTGCCGTTCGACGATGTCAGCGTTGCCAGGGAGTGTGCTACATGAATGCGCTGACCAAAATTCTCCAGTGGCCGTCCGAGCCCGAAGATCTGCTCGGGCTGGCGCTGTGGGACGCGGTTGCGATCGCCCGCGCCACCGGCGGCGTGGCGATGGGCGAATTCCAGGTTGCCGGGGTCGAGATCGACAGCCGGGAGGTGATCGAGGGCGATCTGTTCTTTGCCCTCAAGGGTGAGGCGATGGACGGCCACCGGTTCGTGCCCATGGCGTTCGCGAAGGGTGCTGCTGCGGTGGTGGTCGATCGCCCGGTCGAAGGGCCGCATGTGCTGGTCGAGGATACCATGGTGGCGCTTCAGCGCCTCGCGGCGGCGGCACGGGCGCGCACCCGGGGGCGGATCCTTGGAGTCACCGGTTCGGTCGGCAAGACCGGGGTCAAGGAAGCGATTTTTTCTGCGCTCGACCGGGCGAGCCGGGGCAACGCTCACCGCTCCGTCAAAAGCTACAACAACCATGTTGGCGTGCCGCTCAGCCTGGCGCGGATGCCGGCGCGCAGCCGCTTTGCCGTGTTCGAGATGGGGATGAACCACGCCGGCGAGATCGCCGCGCTGACCGTGCAGGTCCGTCCGCATGTGGCGGTGATCACGGCGATTGCGCCCGTTCACATTGGGCTGCTCGGCAGTCAGGAAGCCATTGCAGATGCCAAGGCGGAGATATTCGAGGGGCTGGAGTCCGGCGGGATCGCGATAGTTCCGGCAGACAGCCCCCACTATGCCCGGCTGAGGGAGGCGGCAGAACAACACAAAGTCGCCGTCGTCTCCTTCGGCCGGGCGCCCTATGCCGATGTCCGACTGCTCGATGCCGTGCCGGCACCCGGAGGTGGCTCGCTGGTTACCGCCGATCTCGGCGATCGGCGGGTGTGCTACACAGTTGCCGCCGCCGGCGAGCACTGGGTGGACAATTCGCTGTGCGTCATGGCTGCGGTCCGCGCTGTTGGGGGCGATCTGGGTGCGGCCGGCCTCGCGTTGGCCGAACTGGAGGGCCTAAAAGGCCGCGGCGCCAGACACGAAGTGCATGCCAAGGGCGGCACCGCCTTGCTGATCGACGAAAGCTACAATGCGAACCCCGCTTCGATGAAGGCAACGCTGGCCGTGCTAGGCGAGACCCCAGCGCGGCGACGCATCGCGGTGCTTGGGGCGATGGGCGAGCTGGGCGAGCGCAGCGCCGCCTATCATGCCGCGCTGGCGAGGCCGCTGACCGAGGCCGGGGTCGCCCACGCCATCCTGGTCGGCGACGAGATGCGCGCGCTGGCCGACGAACTGGGGAAAGCCAGCACCTCTGCGCTTGGCAAGCCGGTTCCCTTCGCCCATTGCGCCAATGTCCAGGAAGCGCTGCAGGCGCTTAGGGCGCTTGGTCTGGACAGCGGTGACGCGATCCTGGTCAAAGGCTCGAATTCGGTAGGGCTGGGGGCCTTGGTCGCCGCTCTCGCACATGAAAAGGAATAGGATCAGGCATGCTTTACCTGATCGCGCAGTATTTCGAGTTTGAAGGCCTGGCGAACCTGATCCGCTACCAGACTTTCCGCGCCGGAGCCGCGCTGATGACGGCGCTGGTGATCGGGCTGGTGATTGGGCCCAAATTCATCAACATGCTCCGCGTCCGCCAGGGCAAAGGCCAGCCGATCCGCGAGGACGGGCCGCAAAGCCATCTCGCCAAGCGCGGCACCCCCACCATGGGCGGACTGATGATCCTGATCGCGCTGGTGATTTCGATGCTGCTGTGGATGGACCTGACCAGCCCGCTGGTCTGGGCCTGCCTGGCGGTGACGATCGGCTTCGGCCTGATCGGGTTCCTCGACGATTACGACAAGGTCAGCAAGCGCAGCCACAAGGGCATATCGGGCAGGATGCGGCTGTTGGGCGAATTTCTGGTTGCCGGAGTGGCCTCATGGATTCTGGTCAGCCAAATCAATACCAACCTTTATGTCCCGTTCTTCTCGGACCGGTTCATTCCGCTCGGGCCGTTCTACTATGCCTTTGCCGCCTTTGTGATCGTCGGCGCAGGCAATGCGGTGAACCTGACCGACGGGCTCGACGGTCTTGCGACAATGCCGGTGGTGATCGCCGCGGGTGCTTTCGCGATCATCGCCTACCTGGCCGGCCGCGCCGATTTTTCGGTCTATCTGGGTATTCCCCATGTGCCGCGCGCCGGTGAGCTGGCAATCCTCTGCGCCGGGATAATGGGCGCCTGTCTGGCGTTTCTGTGGTTCAACGCCCCGCCTGCGGCGGTATTCATGGGCGATACCGGCAGTCTGGCGCTGGGTGGCGCGCTGGGCGCGATTGCGGTGGCCGCGCATCACGAGATCGTGCTGGCGATCGTCGGCGGGCTGTTCGTGATGGAGGCGCTGTCGGTGATCATCCAGGTCGCGGTCTACAAGCGCACCGGCAAGCGGGTGTTCAAGATGGCCCCGATCCACCACCATTTCGAGCAATTGGGCTGGAAGGAATCGACCGTGGTGATCCGCTTCTGGATTGTCTCGATCGTGCTTGCCCTGATTGGCCTGTCGACCCTCAAGTTGAGATGATCACCACCCCCGCCTTCAAGGACAAGCGCTATGCCGTGCTCGGCCTTGCCCGCTCGGGCATGTCGGTGGTGGAAAGCCTGCTGGCGGGCGGTGCCCAGGTCACGGCCTGGGACAGCCGTGAGGAGCCGCGCCGGGCGCTGATCGGCCGGGTCGAGCTGGCCGATCCGGTGCTGGCCGATCTGACCGGCTATGCGGGCGTCGTGGTATCCCCCGGGGTGCCGCTCAACACCCATGCGATCGCGGGAGTTGCCGAGCGCTTCGGGGTGCCGGTGATCGGCGACATTGAGCTGTTCGCGCAGGCCCGCGAGCATCTGCCCGCGCACCGGGTAGTAGGTATCACCGGAACCAACGGCAAATCGACCACCACCGCGTTGCTCCACCATATCCTGCAGAGCGCGGCGCTGCCGGTGCGGATGGGCGGCAATATCGGAATTCCGGTGCTTTCGGGCAATCCGCTGGCGCCGGGCGGGGTCTATGTGCTCGAGCTGTCGAGCTATCAGCTCGATCTCACCCAGACGCTCGCCTGCGAGGTTGCGACCTTGCTCAACCTGACCCCGGATCACCTTGATCGCTACGACGGGTTCTCCGGATACGCCGCTTCCAAGGCGCGGCTGTTTGCGATGCAGCGGCCGGATCAGGTGGCGATATTCGGGATGAGCGATCCCAAGACCATGGCAATCGCCGCGCGCGAGGCGCAGCTGCGCGGGCCGGCCAATGTCCGTAGCGTCGATGGCGCCGATCTGGTCCGCCTGCAGGAGGATTGGCCAACCCTGCAAGGCCCTCACAATCTGCAGAACGCCGCAGTTGCCGTGGCGATCGCCGAGGCGCTGGGGCTGACTCCGGCGCAGTGGCGCCCGGCGCTGGCCAGCTTTCGCGGCCTGCCGCACCGGATGGAACGCGTCGCCGAGTTGGGCGGGGTGATGTTCATCAACGACAGCAAGGCGACCAATCCGGCCTCGGCCGCGCCGGCGCTGGCCGCCTTTCCGCCGCGTCCCGCCCCGCGGATCCACTGGATCGTGGGCGGGCTGCCCAAAGGCGACCGGCTTGACGAATGCGCGCCGCATTTCGGCAATGTCGCCGCCGCCTATACCATCGGAGAGGCCGGTCCGCGTTTTGCCGAACTGCTTGCCCCGTACATGGGGGTAAACCGCAGCGAGATGCTGTGCGAGGCGATCCGTGAGGCGATGGAGGCGGCCAGGCCGGGCGATGTCGTGCTGCTTTCTCCGGCCTGCGCCAGCTTCGACCAGTTCCGTGATTACGAAGCGCGCGGTGATACCTTTCGCCAGATTGTCGAGGCACTGGCCGCGCCCGATACCGCCCCGACCGGTGCGGCGGGGAGGAGCTGATGGCCAGCCATCCGCCCATGGTGCCGCGCGGCGGCCGGGTTTCCACCGAAGCGGCGCTGGCCCGTCCGCGCCGCAACCGGCGCGCCGACTTCGCGATCCGGTGGCGCGAGATTGACCGGGTGCTGCTGGCGCTGGTGCTGACGCTGATGGTTATCGGCACGGCTGCGGTCGCCGCAGCTTCGCCGGCCAGCGCGCGGCGCTTGTCAACCACATCGGTGCGGCTCGACGATCTCTATTTCTTCTACTTGCACTTACGCTGGCAGTTCGTTGGGCTGGCGGCGATGCTCGGCGCCTCGATGTTGCCGCGCGATTGGGCGCGGCGGGTGGGCATCGTGCTGGGCTTTGCGATGCTGGTGGCGCTGCTGCTGGTCCCGGTTGCCGGATTCACCGTCAACGGCGCCAAGCGCTGGCTGTACCTGGGTTTTTCGCTCCAGCCCTCGGAATTCCTCAAGCCGGCTTTCGCGATCGGGCTGGCCTGGATCCTTTCGTGGCGGGCGCGCGATCCGGGGCTGCCGGTGATCGAGCTGGCGACCGGGCTGATGGGCATGATCGCGCTGCTGCTGATGGTCCAGCCTGATTTCGGCTCGGCGATCCTGTTTATCGGGGTGTGGTTCGTGATGGTGCTGATGTCGGGGATCTCGCTGCAGCGCATCGCCGCTGCCGGAGGGGCCGGGATCGCCTTCGTCGCGCTGGCCTATGCCTTCTATGAGAACGCCCGCAACCGGATCGATGCCTTCCTTGGCGGCGGCGCGGCGTTCGACCAGGTTGACCTTGCCCAACGCACCCTGCTGGCCGGCGGCTGGACCGGTTCGGGGCTGTGGCTTGGCACTCGCAAGCTGGCGCTACCCGAAGCGCACACCGATTACATTTTCTCGGTGATCGGCGAGGAGTTCGGCCTGATGATCTGCGCGCTGATCGTCGCGCTCTATCTGGCGCTGGTGCTGCGGGTGATGCTGCGGCTGCTGGGCGAGGAGGATCTGTTCACCACGCTCGCCGCCGCCGGTCTGGCCGCGCAGCTGGGCGGGCAGGCGTTCATCAACATTCTGGTCAACCTCCAGCTGTTTCCGTCGAAAGGCATGACCTTGCCGTTGATATCCTACGGCGGTTCCTCCACCATCGCTCTGTGCCTGGGGGTGGGCCTGCTGCTGGCGATCACCCGCCGCAACCCGTTCATCAGGCGCGAACAGTTCACCCTCAAGCAGATGGGGATCAGGCGATGAGCGGGGCGACGCGCCACTATGTTCTGGCCGCCGGTGGCACCGGCGGGCACTTGATCCCGGCCTTCGCGCTGGCGGTCGAGCTTGAGCGCCGCGGACACCACGTTGCCCTGATCACCGACGGGCGCGGCGCCAAGCTGCCGGGCAAGCCCGCTTCGCTGGTTGCGCACGTGCTTCCGGCGGGGCGGTTCGGCCGGAACCCATTGCACTGGCCCAAAGGGGTCAAAGCGATTTTCGAGGGCAAGCGCATGGCGCTGCGCCTGTTCGAGAGCTTCCAGCCTTCCGCAGTGATCGGCTTTGGCGGCTATCCCGCCTTTCCGGCACTGTGGGCGGCAACCTCGGCCGCAGTGCCGAGCGTGATCCACGAACAGAACGCGGTGCTCGGCCGGGTCAACCGGTTCTTCGCCGGGCGGGTCGATGCGATTGCAACCTCGTGCCGCCAAGTTGCCAGGCTCAAGGCCAAGCATTTGGCCAAGGTTCACCTCGTCGGCAATCCGGTGCGCGCCGAAGTGCTGGCGCTGCGCGAAGCGCCGTTCCCGGCGTTCAGCGCGGACGGCCTGCTGCGGGTGCTGGTCACCGGCGGCAGCCAGGGCGCCGGGATTCTCTCGACGGTAGTGCCGGACGGTCTGGCGATGCTGCCCCCGGCGCTGTGCAACCGCCTGCAAGTGACCCAGCAATGCCGGCTTGAAGACATCGAGATGGTCCGTGCGCGCTATGCCAGCCACGGTATCCCCGCCGAACTCGGTACCTATTTCGAAGACATGGCGAGCCGCCTGGCCGACGCGCACCTGTTCATCGGCCGCGCCGGTGCCTCGACCATTTCCGAACTGACCGCGGTTGGCCGTCCGGCGATCCTGGTGCCGCTGCCGATCGCCACTGACGATCATCAGGCCCACAACACTGCCGACATCTGCGCCGCCGGGGGCGCGCGGATGATCCGCCAGGAACGCTTTACCCCCGTGGAGCTGGCCAAGCAGATCCAGGCGATCGCGATGAACCCCCAAACCCTCGCCAATGCCGCCCATGGCGCGTGGAACTGCGGCTATCCCAAGGCGGCGAGCGATCTTGCCGATCTGGTCGAAAGCTTCGGCGGCACCCCGTTGATGGACGTGATCCGCGCTGCGGGTAGTGCCGAAATGCGCGGGAAGGAGGCGGTAGCGTGATTGGCGCCGGCACTGCTATCGGCACGATCCACTTCGTCGGGATCGGCGGGATCGGCATGTCCGGGATTGCCGAGGTGATGCACAACCTCGGCTATTCGGTGCAAGGTTCAGATATCGCTGAAGGATATGTCGTTGAGGGCCTGCGCAAGCGCGGGATCCCGGTGATGATCGGGCACAAGGCGGAAAACCTCGGCGATGCCGCAGTGGTGGTGACTTCGACTGCGGTCAAGCGTGACAATCCCGAAGTAGTCGCCGCGCTCGAACACCGCGTGCCCGTGGTCCGCCGCGCCGAAATGCTGGCCGAACTGATGCGTTTGAAACGCACCGTCGCGGTTGCCGGCACGCACGGCAAGACCACCACAACCTCGATGGTTGCCGCGCTGCTCGATGCCGGCGGGATCGATCCGACGGTGATCAACGGTGGGATCATCAATTCCTACGGCTCCAACGCCCGGCTTGGCGCGAGCGAGTGGATGGTGGTCGAAGCGGATGAAAGCGATGGCTCGTTCCTGCGGCTCGACGGCACGATTGCGGTGGTCACCAACATCGATCCCGAACACCTCGATCACTACGGCAGCTTCGAGGCGATCAAAGACGCTTTCGTCGAATTCATCGAGAACGTGCCGTTTTATGGCTGTGCGGTGCTGTGCATCGATCACCCGGAAGTCCAGGCGGTGATCCCCAAAGTCCGCGACCGCCGCGTGGTGACCTATGGCTTTTCCGCCCAGGCCGATGTCCGGGGCGAGAACGTCACCCCGCATCCCGGCGGCAACCGCTTCGACGCGGTGATCCGCGAGCGCGATGGCTCGCACCGCCGGATCGAGGGGATCGAACTGCCGATGCCCGGGCGCCACAATGTCCAGAACGCCCTCGCGGCAGTGGCTGTCGCGGTCGAGATGGGCTGCGCCGACGGTGTGATCCAGTCGGGCTTCGCCAAGTTCAGCGGGGTCAAGCGCCGCTTCACCAAGGTCGGTGAGATCGACGGGTTCCAGATCATCGACGATTACGGCCACCACCCGGTCGAAATCCGCGCGGTGCTCTCAGCAGCGCGCGAAGGGGTTGGCGCAGGCCGCGTCATCGCCGTGGTCCAGCCGCACCGCTTCACCCGCCTGCGCGACCACATGGAAGATTTCCAGGCCGCCTTCAACGACGCTGACATGGTCTTTGCCGCCCCGGTCTATCCGGCCGGAGAAGCGCCGATCGTGGGGGCGGATTCGGAGGTCATGGTCGAGGGGATCAAGGCCCGCGGGCATCGCTCGGCGCAGACCATTGCCAGCGCCGACGCCCTGGCGCGGACCCTCGCCGAGATCGCCCAGCCGGGCGACATGGTGGTCTGCCTCGGCGCGGGTGACATCACCAAGTGGGCTGGCGGGCTGGCCGATGCGATCCGTTTTCAGCGGAGGGGCGGATGAGCCAAAAATCCGTTCGTGCTGAGGAGGGACAGAGCGAAGCGAAGGCCCGTCTCGAAGCATCCGGCGCGGCCCTTCGAGACGCGTCTTCGCTTCGCTCAGCCGCTCCTCAGGGCGAACGGGAATTGGGTGTGGTAGCGGGCAAGCTCACCCCAAAGGCTCCGCTTGCGCCGCTGGTGTGGTTCAAGTCGGGCGGGTCGGCCGAGTGGCTGTTCGAGCCGAAAGACCTCGCCGACTTGCAAGGCTTCCTGCGCGAGCTTGATCCCGCGGTGCCGGTAATGGCGCTGGGGCTGGGGTCGAATATGATCGTCCGCGATGGCGGAGTGCCGGGCGTGGTAGTGCGGCTGGGCAAACCGTTCGCCACGGCCAGGCTGTCCGCCGATCTGACGCTCGACTGCGGTGGCGGCGCATCCGGCATCCTCGTCTCCTCGACCGCGCGCGACCACGGCATCGCCGGGCTCGAATTCCTCCGCTCGATCCCCGGCACGGTCGGCGGGTTCGTAAGGATGAACGGCGGGGCTTATGGCGGCGAGGTCAAGGACGTGCTGGTGACATGCGATGTGGTGCTGAGGAATGGCGATCTGGTGACGCTGCCCACAACGGCACTCAAATACACCTACCGGCACTCAGAGCTACCCGAAGGCGCCATCGTGGTTGCTGCGCGGTTCCGGGGACGGCCCGGCAACCCGGATGCAATCCAGGCCGAAATGGACCGCATCTCCGCCGCCCGCGAGGACAGTCAGCCGCTGCGTTCGAAGACCGGCGGCAGCACCTTCAAGAACCCGCCAGGCAAGAAGGCCTGGCAGCTGGTTGACGAGGCTGGATGCCGGGGCCTCACCATGGGTGGAGCTCAGGTCAGCGAAAAACACTGCAACTTCCTCCTCAATCTGGGCGATGCCAGCAGCGCCGACATCGAAGCCCTGGGCGAGGATGTGCGGCGGCGGGTCAAGGACAAGTCCGGCGTCGAGCTGGAATGGGAAATTCAGAGGGTTGGTGTGAAGTGAGCTTGCCCAAACTCCACGTTGCCGTGCTGATGGGCGGCTGGTCGAACGAGCGGCCGGTCTCGCTGATGTCGGGCGAGGGCGTCGCCGCAGCGCTTGAGGAGCGCGGGCACAAGGTGACCCGGATCGATATGGACCGAAACATTGCCCAGCGGCTTGCCGAAACCGCGCCCGACGTGGTCTTCAACGCGCTCCACGGCACGCCCGGCGAGGACGGGACGGTGCAGGGCCTGATGGACCTGATGGGGCTGACCTACACCCATTCCGGGCTCGCCACCTCGGTGATCGCGATCGACAAGGAACTGACCAAGCAGGTGCTGGTGCCGCACGGCGTGCCGATGCCGGGCGGACGGATTGTCGAGACGGCCGAGATCTACGAACGCGATCCGCTGGCGCGGCCCTATGTGCTGAAGCCGGTCAACGAGGGCTCCTCGGTCGGGGTCGCGATCGTCACCGCCGAGGGCAATTACGGCAATCCGATCAGCCCCTTGGCCAAAGGACCGTGGCAGGAATTCGACCGACTGCTCGCCGAACCCTATATTCGCGGGCGTGAGCTCACCACTGCGGTGATGGGCGGACGGGCGCTGATGGTCACCGAACTCAAGCCCAAGTCGGGGTTCTACGATTTCGACGCCAAATACACCGAAGGCATGACCGAGCATATCTGCCCGGCCGAGATCCCCGACGAGATTACCAAGGCCTGCCTCGATCTGGCGCTGCGCTGCCACCAGCTGCTCGGCTGCAAGGGTTGCAGCCGCACCGACTTCCGCTGGGACGACGAACTGGGCCTGGACGGGCTGTTCGTGCTTGAAACCAACACCCAGCCGGGGATGACTCCGCTCAGCCTGGTTCCCGAGCAGGCCAAGCACCTCGGCATTTCCTATGGCGAACTGGTCGAGACGATTATCGCCGATGCGCTGGGGGGCAAAGCGTGAGCCAGAAGCTCAAACGTGGCGGCAAGAGCGTGCGGCGGGCGGCGGCGGCGCAGGGCAAGGCGCGTCAGGTTCGCGCGGCGCGCATCCGCACCGGTTCGGCGCTCGATGCGGCGATGCGCTGGGTGCCGCTCAGCGAGGCTCAGCTCCACCGCCTGTTTCTGGCCGCGATCCTGGGCTGCGCGGCGGTGCTGGCGTGGATGGTCGCAAGCTTTGCCGGGGTTCCGGCGATGGCCCGCGGCCAGATGGAAACGATCGCGCAAGATGCCGGGTTCAAATGCTGCCGGATCGCGCTGCGCGGCACCGATCAGCTCAACGAGCTCAAGGTCTACAATCTTGCCTTGGCCGACAACAACAAGGCGCTGCCGTTCGTCGATATCGGCGAGGTTCGGGCGCGCCTGCTCGAGCTGTCGTGGGTCGAGGATGCCCGGGTCTCGCGCCAGCTGCCCGATACGCTGGTGGTCGATATCGTCGAGCGCAGCCCGGTCGCGGTACTCAAGAAGCCCGGGCGGCTGGTGCTGATCGATCGCAGCGGGATCGAACTTGAGCCGGTTTCGGCCGAGCGGGCCAAGGGCAAGCTGGTGATTTCCGGGCCCAGCGCCGGCAAACAGATCGAAGCGTTGACCGCGCTGCTCGCCGCAGCCCCGGCGCTCAAGCCGCAGGTGCGCGAGGCCGAGTGGGTCGGCAATCGCCGCTGGAACCTGACCTTCCGGACCGGCCAGTTGCTGGCGCTCCCGGCAGGCGATACCGCCGCGGCCAAGGCGCTGATGACCTTTGCCCGGCTTGACGGGGTCAACCGGCTGCTCGGCGGCAAAGCGGTGGCCTTCGACATGCGCGCGTCCGACCGGATCTATTTCCGCGTCCCCGGCCGCACCGATCCGGTCGAGAAGCCGATCAGGAAGGAAGCGAACTGATGCCCCCGCCACCCCGCATCGCCAAGATCTATGGCGCGGTCAATCTTGGCTCGTTCCGGGTCTCGGCGATGATCGCCGGACTGACCGACGCGGGCGAGATGGTGGTGCTCGGCTCGGGGCATCGTGCCGCCCAGGGGATCAAGCGCGGCTATATCACCGACATGGCCGCCGCGACCTATGCGGTCCGCGATGCGGTTGAGCGGGCCGAGAAGATGGCCAACACCTCGATCAGCTCGGTATGGATCGGCGCTTCGGGCGCGGGGCTGGTGAGCCAGGTGGCGCAGGTTGAAGTCGATATCGGCGGCCGCCGGATCGAGGCTGAGGATATCGAGCATCTGTTGGTTTCGGCGCGCGATGTGATCCAGCCCGACGGGCGGATGGTGCTCCACGCCCAGCCGGCCCACTACACGCTCGACGGTGCCGACGGGGTGGCCGATCCCACAGGGCTCCATGCCGAACGGCTGGGGGTCGATATCCACGTCATGCTGGCTGATGGCGCGCCGGTTCGCAACATCACCGAGGCGGTGCAGAATGCCCATTTGAGCTGCGAATCCGTAGTCGCCTCGCCGATTGCCGCCGGCCATGCCTGCCTGACCCCGGAGGAGCGCGAACTGGGGGTGGCGCTGGTCGAATTCGGCGGCGAGGTGACCAATGTTTCGGTCTATGCTGCGGGGATGTTGCTGGGGCTGGTGACGATCCCGCTGGGTTCAGGTGATGTCACCGATTCGATCGCCAGTGCCTTCGGAATACGGCGTTTTCAGGCTGAGCGACTGAAATGTGTCCACGGCTCGGCGATCGCCAGCCCGGCCGATCACCGCGAGATGATCCCGGTCAATGCCCCGGGGGAGGAAGGCTCGGGCCCGCCTGCGCGACACGCTGATGACAAGAACCGCGTGCCCCGGGCCGAACTGGTCGCGGTGATCTCCACCCAGCTTGGACGGTGGATGGAAGAAGTGGCCAAGGCGCTGAAAAGGCTTGGTTTTACTGGCCAGCGCGGGCAACTGGTGGTGCTCACCGGGGGTGGGGCGGAACTGGCGGGTTTGGCCGACTATGCGCAAGGCGCGCTGGGCAAGCCGGTCCGGATCGGCAAGCCGCAGCATTTGAAGGGCCTGCCCGAAGCCCATGCCACACCTGGATTTTCTACCCTGGCCGGTCTGGTGCTTTATGCCGCTGCCGATCCGATCGATATCCGCGCGCTGGGGCCGCGCTACACGGATACCATCCGCGTCGCCGGAATGGGCCTGACCGGACGCCTGTTCCGGGCGGTTCGGGAGTACTTTTGAAATGTTTGCGGCCCACAATTCGCCCGGCTACTGTGGACAAACCAGGTCAGCCACTTTGCTTCGCCAAATCGAACGGTGCAAGAACCGCTAGAGTTAAAAATCAGCATATCCGCCGCGCCGGACAGGAGATTGCCATGAGCATCAATATCGGACCGCCAGCTGTCGAAGAGCTGCGTCCCCGCATCACCGTGATCGGGGTCGGCGGCGCCGGCGGCAATGCCATCGCCAACATGATCGGCGCCGGGATCGAGGGGGTCGACTTCGTCGTCGCCAACACCGATGCCCAGGCGCTCAACACCTCGGTGGCCGAACATCGCATCCAGCTGGGGGCGGATATCACCCAGGGCCTTGGCGCCGGAGCGCGGCCAGAAGTCGGCCGGGCTGCTGCGGAAGAAAGCATGGCAGCGATCGACCGCTCGCTTGAGGGCGTGCACATGTGCTTCATCGCCGCGGGCATGGGCGGCGGCACCGGCACCGGCGCGGCACCGGTGGTGGCCAAGGCCGCTCGCGAGAAGGGCGTGCTGACGGTCGGCGTGGTGACCAAGCCGTTCCTGTTCGAGGGCACCCGCCGGATGCGCGCGGCCGAGGCCGGGATCGAAGAACTGCAGAAGCACGTCGATACCCTGATCGTAATCCCCAACCAGAATCTGTTCCTGGTCGCCAAGGCCGAAACCACCTTCAAGGAAGCCTTCATGCTGGCTGACGAGGTGCTCCAGCAGGGAGTGCGCTCGATCACCGACCTGATGGTCATGCCCGGCCTGATCAACCTCGATTTCGCCGACGTCCGTTCGGTCATGGCTGAAATGGGCAAGGCGATGATGGGCACCGGCGAAGGCCAGGGTGAGAACCGCGCGCTCGAAGCTGCAGAAAAGGCGATCGCCAATCCGCTGCTCGACGGGGTCTCGATGCAGGGCGCCAAGGGCGTGATCATCTCGATCATCGGCGGCGAGGACATGAAGCTGCTCGAAGTCGACGAAGCCGCGAACCACATCCGCGAGCTGGTCGATCCCAATGCCAACATCATCTGGGGCAGCGCCTTCAATCCCGACCTACAAGGCAAGATCCGGGTCTCGGTGGTTGCCACCGGGATCGAACAGAGCGCTTCGCAGGCCGAAGAAGCCAGCCGTCCGTTCAACCTTGGCGCCTCGCGCGGGCCCGCCCGCCCGGCGGCGGTTGCCCCGGTTGCGGTCGAACCGCTGTTCGAGCGGGTTCAGCCGGCTGCGGAACCGGAACCCGAGCCGGAGATTGCTGCGGTTGAAGCGGCAAGCGAAGAAATCGAAGCCGTTGCCGAAGTTCCCGCAGCAGCGGATGACGACTGGGATATGGCCTCTGCCGCCGATGACGACGGCGCTGCGGCCGAGCCGTATGAGCTCGACCTTGAAGCGGCCAGCAGCGGCACGGCGAGCGGCGATGGCTCGGACGGCGGCGACGAGCTGCTGCTCGATGCCACGCGGTTGGTCGAGGATGACGCGCCAGTGGCGTCCGTTGGCGCGATTCCGGGGCGCCGTCGCGGCCTGGTTTCCGACACCAGCGGGGTTGAGCCTTCGGAATATGGCGAAGCGGGCAGCGGTGAAGCCGGCGAGGGCGACATGGCTGGATCGGGCGACGAGCCGGCCGCAGCCAGCCCGGTTGTTGAGGACAAGCCAGCCAAGGCTGCCCCCCGCGTGGGCAGCGGGGCGACCCTGTTCGAGCGCATGGCCAACCTTTCGCGCGGCGGACGCTCAGCCTCTGACGAGGATGAGGAGGACGCCGACGAGGGCCCCTCGATCTCGATCCCGCGCTTCCTTGGGCGGCAGAACAACCAGTAGTCCCGGCGCGCTGAATGCCTTGGGTTTGCGGCGCGTTCCCAAGCGGTTCAGTTTGGGGGCAATAGCCCTGTGCCGAGCGCCGGTGCCGGGAAGGGTTCGATTGTCTTGAGCATGCCATCTTCAGCCAGAACCTTGCGCAGCGCTCGCTGGCTGCTTTCTGCCGCCGCCTGGCTTCCGGCTGCCGCCTTGGCGCAGCAAAGCCCGGTTCCGCAGATCAGCCTGCCGGTGGTCCAGCAGGTTCCGGGCGAGCATGGCATGCGGCTTAACGCCGCGCTTTTTCGCCTGGCGCGCAACCCCCAGGATGTCGAGGCGCTGATTGATGCCGGCAAAGCCTCGCTCGATCTTGGTGACGTCCAGGCAGCGGTGGGTTTCTTCCAGCGCGCTGCGGCGCTGGCGCCGGGCAATGTCCGGGTCAAGTCCGGGCTGGCCGGGGCCTTTGTGCTGGGCGAGGATCCGTTCACCGCGATCCCGCTGTTCGAGGAGGCCGCCCGGGCCGGGCCGATCGAGCCCGAACGCCTGGCCGACCGCGGCCTTGCCTATGATCTGGTTGGCGACAATGCCACCGCGCAGACCTATTACCGCCAGGCGCTGGCCGCAGCGCCCAGCGATGAGACGCTGCGGCGGCTGGCGCTGAGCCAGGCGATCGGCGGTGATCGCAAGGGCATGGACCAGACGCTGGCACCGCTGCTGCAAAAGCAGGACAAGGGCGCCTGGCGGACCCGGGCCTTCGGCTTCGCGATCCTGGGCAACGCCGTCGAGGCCGAGGCGATCGCGCGCCAGACCATGCCAGCCGAGATGGCGGGTTCGATCACCGCCTATTTGCGCTACATGCCCAAGCTGACCCCGGCGCAGCAGGCCGCTGCGGCCAACCTGGGCCACTTCCCGCGCGCTGCCGAGATCGGCCGCGATGATCCGCGGCTGGCGCAATATGCCCGCCCGAAGGTGGTCATTGCCAGGGCCGAGCCGGTTCCTGCCCCGCGCGGCGCGTCGTCCGGGCGCAGCGGCCAGCCGGTCCGCGTCCAGCCGCGGGTCAAGCCCCAGCCGGCGCCGCTCGCGCCGCCACCGGCAGCGCCGCCTGAGCCCAAGGTCGGACGCGAAGTGGAAGGGCAGCCGGTACAGATCGCGATGGCATCGCCACCGCCACCGCCACCGCCACCGCCACCGCCACCTCCGCCATCACCGGCTCCTGCTCCGGTCGAAAAGGCGGCTGTCACGCCGCCCTCGCCGGGTCCGGGCTTCGGCTCGCTCGATCCGGCGGGCAGCGGCAGCTTCAATCTGCGCGATACGGTGCAGGCCCAGCAGCCAGTGCCTGCTGCCGCGCCGCCGCCCGTACCTGCAGCGGCACCTGCCGCGCCGCCAGCGTCCGCGCCCGCCCCGCCGCCCAAGCCTCGCCCCAGTCTGGACGAGGCCTTTGCCGATTTCACCCCGCCGAGCCGCGAAGCCGAGGCGCCGGCCGGCGCGGTCGATATCCGCAAGCTCAAGCCCGCTGCGGTCAAAGCCAAGGATCAGGTCGATCCGGCCAAGGACAAGGGTAAGGAGGCCAAACCCCCGCCCAAGCCCAGCCATCCCAGCCGGATCTGGGTCCAGGTCGCCACTGGCCGCGACAAGCGCGCGCTGGGCGCTGATTGGAACAAGCTGGTCAAGGCCGATCCGGCGGTGTTCAAGAGCCGCAAGGGCCACATCAGCGCCTGGGGCCAGACCAACCGCTTGCTTACCGGGCCGTTCGAAAGCGAAGCCGCAGCCAAGGCGTTTCTCGGCCAGCTGAAGAAGGCAGGGGTCGACGGATCGTTCCTCTGGACCAGCCCGGCCGGGCAGGCTGTCGATGCGCTTGCGAGCGGTCGATAGGCCGCGCCAGGTCCTTTTCCACACCTTGTAAACAGGCTTATCGAGTTTTGCGCAGCGGCGCACCGGCCCTCCGTTGCCGCGCCCGGCCAGCCGACGCATCCACCCTGCCATGATGCAAGGCAATCACGATTACGAACGCGACGACGACTCGGCCCCCGTCGATATGCTCGCCTCGCTGTTCGAGGCGCGCGGCTGGCCTTGCGAATTCGTTGGCGAGGACGAGATCTCGGGCGAGATCAAGGGCAGCTGGGCAAGCTATACTGTGCGCGGGGTCTGGCGGCGTGAGGACCACGTGCTGCAGCTGCTGTGCCTGCCCGATATCCGCGTCCCCGATGACAAGCGCACCGCAGTGTTCGAGCTGCTGGCGCTGGTCAACGAGCAGCTCTGGGTCGGGCATTTCGATATCTGGTCGAGCGGCAATGTCCTGCTTTATCGTCACGGGCTGCTGCTCGGCGACGAGGGGCTGCTCAGCCTCGCGCAGGCCCAGGTCGCGGTCGAAGCTGCGGTTGAGGAATGCGACCGGTTCTATCCGGCGTTCCAGTTCGTGCTGTGGGGCGACAAGAGCCCGGCCGAGGCGCTCGCCAGCTCGCTGGTCGATGCGGCGGGCGAAGCTTAGGCTTGCCGCCCCTCTCCAAGCTGCGCTAGCCGCATTCGCGGCAAGCTGCGCTATCCTCTCCCGCAAGGGGAGAGGATAAAGTGTTTTCCTTTCCCCTTGCGGGAGAGGATATGAAGGCTTGGCAGCTTGCTGCCTAGCTGAAGTTGGAGAGGGGTCACATGCAATCCATCCTCATCCTCGGTTGTGGCAACATGGGCGGGGCGATGCTGGCCGGCTGGCTGCGCGGCGGTCTGGCGGCGGAGCGGTTCACTGTGGTTGATCCGGTTCTGGGCGAAGTCCCCGCAGGCGTACGGCTGCTGCGCGCGGTGCCGGACGAGCGTTTCGATCTGGTGTTGCTGGGGATCAAGCCGCAGTTGCTCGATGAGGTAGCGCCGGTACTTGGCCGGGCGGCGGGGCAGGGCACGGTGCTGCTTTCGATCCTGGCCGGGGTTGAAATCGCCAGTCTTGCCACCCGTGCCCCTGGCGCCGCCGCGATCGTCCGGATCATGCCCAACCTGGCCGCAGCGATCGGCAAATCGCCGCTCGGGCTGTTCGCACAGGGGCTGGATGATGCCGCCCGCGCCGCGCTTGATTTCCTGCTTGCCCCGCTGGGAACGCCTGAGTGGCTGGCGCGCGAGGACCAGCTTGATGCGGTTACCGCGCTCGCCGGATCGGGCCCGGCCTTCGTCTACCGCTTCATCGCCGCGCTCGCGGCGGGAGGGGCCGAACTGGGGCTCGAGCCCGCCCAGGCGCGGCGGCTGGCTTTGGCAACGATCGAAGGCGCAGCGGCGCTTGTCGCAGCTTCGGGGGAGGACCCGGCCGAGGTCGCCCGCCGCGTCACCAGCCCGGGCGGGACCACCGCCGCGGGCCTTGCGGTGCTGGACGACGAAGCGGCCTTGGCCCGCCTGATCGCGGCAACGCTGCGCGCGGCGCGTGATCGCGGCGCGGAACTGGCCGCGGCGGCGCGAGATTAGATACAAACTGCGACATTTGACCATGTCCGGTTTTGCTTGAATCTTAACCCGACAAGCCCGATATTCGCTTCATCGCCCCAGCTGGGCGGCAAAGGAGTTAGAAAATGGCCGATTGGAAAGACCCTCAACAGACGCGCAGCGCCTGGGGCGCCGCGCCGCAGTTGAACGGCGAGTCGCTTGGCGCGGTCACGATGGACCAGGGCCTGCGCCGGTATATGCTCTCGATCTACAACTACATGGCTTCGGGCGTGTTGCTTTCGGGCATCGTCGCGATGCTGTTCGCGTCGTCGGGCATGGCAGCGGCAGTGTTCGCCACACCGCTACGCTGGCTGATCATTTTGGCGCCGCTGGCGTTCATTTTCTTCTTCAACGCCAACCGTTCGGCTTCGACGCTGCAGATCATGTTCTGGTCGTTCTGCGTGGTCATGGGCCTGTCGATGTCATCGATCTTCCTGATCTACACCGACACCTCGATCGCGACGACCTTCTTCGCCACGGCCGGCGCCTTCGCGGGCCTCAGCCTCTATGGCTATACCACCAAGCGCAATCTGACCGCGATGGGCAGCTTCATGACGATGGGCCTGATTGGCATCATCATCGCCATGGTGCTCAATATCTTTATCCAGTCGAGCGCGCTGAGCCTCGCAATCTCGATCCTGGGCGTACTGATCTTCGCCGGGCTGACCGCCTATGACACCCAGCGCCTGCGCGAAACCTATTACCACGTGGCCGGCACCGACATGTTGGGCAAGGTCGTGATCCTGGGCGCGCTGTCGCTCTATCTCGACTTCATCAACATGTTCCAGTTCCTGCTGCATTTCATGGGCAACCGCGAGTAAGCAAAAGCCCCTGAAACGGGCATCCATCGTGCCCGGCGCGCTATCCGGCGCGCCGGGCATTTGCTTTGCGGAAATTTGGGGTTAGTGCCCGCGCTTAAGCTTCGGGAAAGCCCGGGCATGGCAAAAGCCGCCCGGTGCAAGGTGGGACAAGCAAAATGGGTTCGCAAGTGAAGAAGACAGTCCAGATCGGCGCCATGCTGATCGTGCTAGGTGCCATGGCCGCCTGTGGTCCCAAGTCGGCCCCGCCGCCGCCACCGCCTCCGCCCCCGCCGCCCCCGGTGGTCTACATTCCCCCGCGCCCGATCCCGCCGCTTGGCGCGGCTGCGGGGCTCAACGTTCCCCTGCTTGGCCCCGACGGCGTGCGGCAGACGGTCAATGCCAGGATCAGCGCTCCCCAGACAGTGTGGAACCTGCGCTCGGCCTACAACGTCGCCGCGCTCAACTGCCAGAAGGCCGAGCACGCCGATATCCTGGCGGGCTACAAGAAGTTCCTCGTCACTCACAAGACCGGCCTGGCCGCCGCCAACCGCGGCATCGATGCCGAATTCAAGAAGCGCCACGGCGCCTCGTTCATCCGCCCGCGCGAAGCCTATATGACCCAGGTCTACAACTATTATGCCTACCCGCCGACGCTCACCAATTTCTGCGATGCGTCGCTGGCGGTTGCGCGCGAGTCGTTGGCGGTAAAGCCGGCCGGGCTCAGTGCCTTCTCGGTCAAGAGCATCGCTTCGCTTGAGGCGATGTTCGACAGTTTCTATCGCTCCTACGAACAGTACCGTGCCGATGCCGCGGCCTGGGATGCTCGCTATGCGCCCAAGCCCGCATCCACCACCGGCACACTCGCGGCGCCTTCTACCTAAGCTTTTGGGGCCGCGAATTTAGCGCTTTCATGCGCGGGGCGCTTTCGCTAAGGGGGCGCCTCGCGCGGGGGCCGCAAGGCTTTCGCACTCGGACTGGAACGGGGCCGTAGCTCAGATGGGAGAGCGCGTCGTTCGCAATGACGAGGTCAGGGGTTCGATCCCCCTCGGCTCCACCAGGCGGGTTACTTGTGAATTGTCCCATGCCGGGCTGCGAACGGCACCGTTCTG
>JANOGS010000204.1:0-17361 GCA_031414115.1 Novosphingobium sp.
CCTGCAAGCGAGTAGAGCTCGACGTGGTAGTGTGGCAGGTGAAGGAACTGCCGGGGCCGGTGGAGGTTTTGACTTGTTTGGTCCTCTCCATTTGTGCTTCGCAAAAATGGAGAGGACCTTGGGGCAAGCTTGCGTTAGGTGGGTGGCATGAAAACCCAAGCCGGAGACCCAGGCGCATTTGCCCGCTTCGACCTTGACCGGGTCGATAGCCCCGCCTTCGTGGTCGATGCCGCGAAGCTGCGCGCCAACCTCGCTGTGCTCAAGGACGTGCGCGACCGGGCGGGGATCAAGATGCTCGCCGCGCTCAAAGCGTTTTCGATGTGGAAGGTGGCGCCTTTGATCGGGGAATACCTCGACGGGGTCTGCACTTCGGGGCTTTGGGAAGCCGAGCTGGCGGCCGAGCATTACTCGGGCGAGATCGCGACCTATTGCGCGGCCTATAAGGCGCAGGACCTGCCGATGATCTGCCGGCTGTCCGACCATGTCATTTTCAACTCGCCGGGCCAGATCGATCGCTTCAGGCCCATGCTCGAAGCACAAGGCGGGGGCTTCGACATTGGCCTCCGGATAAACCCGCTCCATGCCGAGGGCGAGGTGCCGCGTTACGATCCGTGCGCGCCGCATTCGCGGTTGGGCTTCCCGATCGACCAGCTCGACGACAAGCACCTCGAGGGGGTCAGCGGACTCCACTTTCATACCCTGTGTGAGCAGGACTTCGAACCGCTTGAACGCACCTGGAGCGCCTTGGTGCCGCACTTGAGTGCCGTTGTCGGCCGGTTGAAGTGGCTCAACTTTGGTGGTGGCCACCACATCACAAGGGACGATTACCAACGTGACCAACTAGTTGAATTTCTGAAGAAAGTCAAGGCTGAAACCGGCTGCGAGGTCTATCTCGAACCCGGCGAAGCAGTAGCGCTCGATGCCGGCATCCTGGTCGGCACGATCCTCGACACCTCCTGGAACGGGATGCCCCTTGCCATCACCGATATCTCCGCCACCTGCCACATGCCCGACGTCATCGAAGCGCCCTATCGTCCTGCAATGCTTGGAGAATTGCCCTTCGCGGAAGACCGTGTTGACGAGGGCGAGGGCGGTGCAATCCGGCTCGGCGGCCCTTCCTGCCTCGCCGGCGACGTGATCGGCGACTATCGCTTTGAATCCGCACCACAAATTGGCCAGCGCTTCGCCTTCCTCGACCAGGCGCACTATTCGATGGTCAAGACCACCACCTTCAACGGTGTGCCGCTCCCCTCGATCTGGCTGTGGGACAGCGAAACCGACGCCTTGGAATGCGTCAAGCGCTTCAATTACAACGACTTCCGCGACCGGCTTAGCTGAGGTCGCGCATCGTCATCCGCTCGCGCTCGTTGAGCGAGGCCGCCAGCTCGGCGAGCGCGCTGAACTGCACGATCGAAGTCTCGAGCAAGGCCCGGTCCTCGTCCGCGTCAAGCGAGCCGCTTTCAAAAAGATTGCCGGTTTCCAGCACGATAAGCAGCTCGCCCTGGTGGAACAGCGCGCGGATGTTCTTGCCCGAGAACGCCGCCTCGACCGCCAGCAACCGCTCGACATATTCGGGATGGACCAGATAGCGCCCCTCGACTGGATCGTTCGACCAGACAGTGAAGCGCGCCTCGAATTCGGGACTGACCATGTCGATCCGTTCAAGCTCGACATCGCCGATCGTCGCGCGGTCTTTTTCCGCCCCGATCAGGAACTTGCGCCGCTGCCCATCCTCTTCGACCAGTGTCGTTCCAGTGAAGCGCCGGGCGAACCGGATCGCCATGATCGAGCCTTCGAACACCGTCACCGTGCGGCGATTCTTCCCCGAACCGCGTTCCTCGGTCAGCTTGGCTTCGTGCAAAGTGAATGGCCGTCCGGCGACTTCGCCCGACCACAGATCCTGGAAATGGTCGTCGTCGTAGGACGGGAGCATGCCGAAATTCCTGGCCCATTCAAAAGCTTGCCCCGGCTCGGCCGCGACCGAATAGTGCAGCCCCAGCGCCTCTGCGATCGCACCGTTGATCCCGCCCTTGAGCTTGTTGAGCATCGGCCGTTTGGCCAGCTCGGCAATGCCGAAACCCCCAATTCCGGCGAAAAAGCCGAACTGCAGCGCGGTGATGACACTGCCGCCAAACAGGATTACCGCCACCGCGATTCCGCAGGCAGCGGCAATCCCCAAGCTGCGGATCCGCGCTGCCTTGGCCTTGACTGCCTCGCGCTCGGCATTCTGCGCGGTCAGCCAGGCGCCCAGCGGTCCGGCCATCAAGGCGGCGGCATCAGGGCGTTCGATCATCGCGCTTGCCTAACCGGGTCAAGGTGATAGCCATGGCCGATCCGCCGCCCGTTCAAGGAGTATGTCGTCATGGCAATGCTGGTTGTCCTCGCCATCATCGCGGTTCTCGCGGTTGTGCTGATCGGCATCTATAACCGACTGGTCGCGCTGCGCCAGAACTGCAAGCAGGGGCTGGACGATATCGATGCGCAGCTGCGCCAGCGCCATGATCTGGTGCCCAATCTGGTCGCCACGGTGCAGGGCTATGCCACCCACGAACAGTCGACGCTTGACCAGGTGATCACCGCGCGCAATCGCGCTTCCGCGGCACCCTCGCCCGAGGCGGAGGCCCAGCTTTCGGGGGCAATCAAGGGCTTGATCGCGCTGGGCGAGGCCTATCCCGACCTAAAGGCCAGCGCCAACTTCCAGGCGCTGCAGGGCGAGCTCGCCGATATCGAGGACAAGCTTGCCGCCGCCCGCCGTGCGCTCAATTCGGCCAGCGCCGACTACAACGCTGCGCGCCTGAGCTTCCCGGCGGTGCTGTTCGCCGGAGCCTTCGGGTTCGGCCCGTTCGAACACGCCCACATCGCCAGCGCCGAGCGCGCGAGCGTCGGCGCGGTGCCGAAGGTGGAGTTCTAGATCTTGGCGCAAGGGGGGGCGACCGGCGAACGCGAGATCCTCGACGCTTTCACCAGCGATCCCACCGTCATGGGCTGGATGGAGGGTCTGCCGCCGCCCGAATCCAAGCGCGTCCACTGGGCCGAATCCGGCCACATGCGCTTTCCGACCCACCGCTATGCCTTTTCCCGAATGCGCGAATTTCTGCCGACGGCGCGGGTTTCGCGCGGCTCCGGGCCAGTCTGGGAGCTGCCCGCAGCGCTGCGCGATGACCTCGACGCGGTGCGCTTTGCGGCGCTCGACGACGGGCGCGAGCTGACCTGGGAGCAGGCACTGGCCGAGAACTTCAGCGATGCCGTGCTGGTGCTGCACCGCGGCGCGATTGTGTACGAACGCTACCTTGGCGTCACCCGGCGCGATACCCCGCACATTGCCTTTTCGGTGACCAAGAGCTTCGTCGGCACCCTGGCCGAGATGCTGATCGCCGAAGGCCGGCTTGACCCGCAGGCCCCGGTTGGCACGCTGATCCCCGAACTGGCGCGCAGCGGCTTTGGCGATGCCACGCTCCGCCAGGTGATGGACATGACCACCGCACTCGATTTCTCCGAGGAGTATACCGATCCCAATTCCGGGATCGGGGCGATGAGCAATGCCCTGGGCCTGACCCCGGCGGCGCCCGGTTATGCCGGCCCGCGCGACGTCTTTGCCTTCCTCCCGACCATCCAGAAGCGCGGCAGTCATGGCGAAGTCTTTACCTATCGCACCTGCAACACCGAAGTGCTCGGCTTGATCGTCGCGCGGACAGAAGGCAAGCGGCTCGATGCGGTGCTCTCGGAACGGATCTGGCAGCCACTGGGGATGGAGCAGGACGCCGACTTCCTGATCGACACCACCGCCATGCCGTTTGCGGGGGGCGGGCTCAACCCGGTGCTGCGCGACATGGCCCGGTTTGGCGAGGCGATGCGCTGCGGCGGCATGGGCAATGGCGGCCAGGCGATTGCCAGGGTGGCGGTCGAATCGATCGCGGCGGGGGGGAGCCGTGCTGCCTTTGCTCCGGCCGGCTATGGCTGGCTGCCCGATTGCTCCTATCGCAGCCAGTGGTGGATGATGCCGGGCAACCACGGCGCCTATTCCGCGCGCGGCATTCACGGCCAGGCGATCTATGTCGATCCGGTGGCGGAGATGGTCATCGCCCGGTTCGGGTCGCATCCCGTGGCGGCCAATGCCGCGTTCGATCCAACCTCGCTTCCGGCTTACCGGGCGGTGGCGGAGCACCTGATGCGGCGCTGATGCCGGTTCGTGACAGCGGTCCATTTTCACTTGCAGTTAAGCTGCGAATCTCTATAGCGCCCCCTCGCTGCCCCATGGGGACTTCCAAACCGCAAGGCAGCTTTGTTGAAACTATCCGTTTGGGGGTCCCTTGAGTTGCACAGCTATCCCGATGCGTCGTCAGTAGTCCGCGCCCTCGCGCCGGACGAACCCGTAATCCTCAATCGCCCGCACGCCGCCGCGCGCGCTGCCCGCTTCTTCGCTCAGAAGTTTCCGGGCAAGTCGCTCTATGCGGTCAAGGCCAACCCTTCGCCCGAGCTCCTCACGGTGCTGTGGGACGCGGGAGTGACGCATTACGACGTCGCCTCGATCGCCGAAGTGCGGCTGGTTCGCGCGGCGCTGCCTGAGGCGGTGCTGTGCTTCATGCACCCGGTCAAGCCGCGCGCCGCGATTGTCGAGGCCTATAAGGTCCACGGGGTGCGGGTGTTCAGCCTCGATAGCCATGAGGAGCTGGCCAAGATCGTCGAAGCCACCGGCGGCGCAGAGGACCTCTCGCTGTGCGTGCGCCTTCGTGTCTCTTCGGAGTTCTCCGAGCTCAGCCTGGCTGCCAAGTTCGGGATCGATCTTGCCGATGCTGCGCCGCTGCTGCAAGCCACGCGGCAGGTCGCCGACAGCCTTGGGATCTGCTTCCACGTCGGCAGCCAGGCGATGACCCCGTTCGCCTATGTTCAGGCGCTTGAAAAGGTCCGCGCGGCGATTGTCGATGCTGCGGTCACGGTCGATATCGTCGATGTCGGCGGGGGCTTCCCCTCGATCTATCCGGGAATGGAGCCGCCGCCGCTCGAGGACTATTTCGGCGCAATCCACAATGCCGCCGAATCGCTCCCCGTCTCCTATTCGTCGGAACTGTGGTGCGAGCCGGGCCGGGCGCTGTGCGCGGAATACAACTCGCTGATCGTCCGGGTCGAGAAGGGCCGCGGTGACGAGCTCTACATCAATGACGGGGCTTACGGCGCGCTCTACGATGCTGCGCACGTTGGCTGGCGGTTCCCGGTAAAGTGCCTCAGCGAGGGTCGCGCCGAGGCGCTGGCGCCGTTCGCCTTCTACGGCCCGACCTGCGACGATGCCGACTATATGGAGGGGCCGTTCCTGCTCCCCGCCGATATCCAGCCAGGCGACTATATCGAGATCGGCATGCTGGGTGCCTACGGCGCGGCAATGAAAACCCGCTTCAACGGTTTTGGCGAAGGGCTGGTCGTGGATGCGGAGGATGAGCCGATGGCCAGCCAGTACACCGGCAGCCGCCGCGATCCGCGCGCGAAAGACAATGTCGTCAGCTTGCGTTGAACAGCATTGGAAATGAAACGGGGCGGGCCGCGCGTGCGACCCGCCCCATTCGTTTGCGCGGCTTGCGCGGTTACTTGACCACGACCTCCACACGCCGGGCGGCCTCGGGCGGCACGGTGGCGTCAGAGCTCACCTCAGGTTTGACCAGCAGTGCCGACGTTTCGGCGATACCCGCACCAACTAGCGCGGCCTGCACTGCCTGGGCGCGGTTCTTGGCAAGTTCGGCATTGGCCGCAGCGTTGCCGCTGGGATCGCTGTAGCCAGAGATCGCCAAGCTTGATCCCGGGTTGGCTTCAAGCCAGGCCTTGAGGCCCCCAGCGGCGCCCGCAAAGGCCGGGGCGAGGTCGGTCTTGGCGGTGTCGAAATAGACCTTCACCACCGGCTTGCCATCGCGCAGCTCGCTGGTGACGCCGGCGCCGGCGGGAATCTCGACCGTGCCTTCGGCCGGAGCGGCGGCGAGATCGGCCGGAGCAGCAGCGACCGGCGCGACAGCTTCGGTCGGAGCAGCGGCAGGGGCGGCAGCCTCATCGCCAGAGCCGCGCATGAACACCCACCATAGCACGAACGCGACCAGCGCCGCGAACAGCAGCCACATCAGCCAACCCAGTCCCGAATCCTCGTCATCCGCGGTTCCGGACAGCTGCGAGACCGAGCCCGACATGGCTGAGCCAGCCTTGTCCGCAGCGCCTGCGGCAAGCCCGGCGGCGCCTGCCACTGCAGCACCGGCTGCGCCCGCCACCGCACCGGCGGCGTCCCCGGCAACATCGACTGCCTTGGCAGCGGTGTCCTTGGCCGCGCCAGCAGCGCTGGCCGCTGCTGTGGCGGCGGTTGCAGCAATGGCGCCGGCTGCGGCAACGGTGCCGACAACTGCGGCGCTGCCCGCAGCGGCAGCCTTGTCCATCAGCCCCTGCGGGGCCGCAGCAGCCTTGATCGCAACCTTCTTGGTGGCCGCCTTCTTGGTGGTTGCGACAACCGGAGCCTTCTTCGCGGGTGCAGCCTTTGCCTTGACTGCGGCAGTCGCAGCGCCGGCCTTGGCCGGAGCGGCGGTTTTCTTCTTGGCCGGGGTCTTGGCGGTCGAGGCGGCAGCCAGCCCCACGGCACCCGCCAGCGCGGCCGCGCCAGCAGCCTTGCCGGCAGGCTTCTTGGCCGGAGCCTTGGCAGCTACCTTGGCCTTGGGCGCGAACATCTCGAGCTTCTTGAAGTTGTCGGCGAGCAGATAATAGACCGTCACGCGGTTCTTGGTGCGATCCGCCTTCATCGTTTCGCCAACCTTGGCGATCGCTGCGTCAAGCGCCTTGTCGGCCTGGCTCAGGCCGAGCTTCTTCTTGAGGAAGTTTTCGCGAACCCGGTCGGTTTCCTTCTTGTCGCTGAACGCGACCAGCGAGGAGTCCATCTTGCGCAGCGCGATCCCGCAATAGCGCACGATCCCGGCGATCACGCCATCATCGGCGTTCGGCGCATATTTCTTGACGTCTGCAGCCCAGTCGGTTGCCATGTTTCACTCCCTACGACCTCAGGCAATGCGATTGCCTTGAATTGGAAGCGCGAACCTAGTCGATTCGCGCGCCGGGTCTAGGGAGAAATGTCAGACAGTTACCGCCCTGGTAAGGCCATCAGCGCTAGGCGGCGAGGCGCAGTTCAAGCCGTTGCCAGATTTCGATCAGCGCGCTGGTGAGATCGCGCATCATCGCCTCGGTATGGGCCGGGCCGGGGGTGAAGCGCAGCCGCTCGGTCCCGCGCGGCACCGTCGGGTAGTTGATCGGCTGGACGTAGACCCCGTATTCGGCGAGCAGGATATCGCTGATTTTCTTGGCCCGGACCGGATCGCCGACCATCAGCGGGACGATGTGCGTGGTCGAATCCATCACCGGCAGCCCCGCCTCGCGCAGCAGCGCCTTGAGCGTGGCCGCAGCCGCCTGCTGGGCTTCGCGCTCGACCGAGCTGGCCTTGAGATGGCGCACCGCGGCGAGCACCCCGGCAACCAGCACCGGCGAGAGCGAGGTGGTGAAAATGAACCCGGGTGCATAGCTGCGGATCACGTCGATGATCCGGCTGTCAGCGGCGATATAGCCGCCCATCACCCCGAAGGCCTTGCCCAGCGTACCCTCGATAATGTCGATGCGGTGCGCGGCTTCGTCACGGTCAGTGATCCCGCCGCCGCGCGGTCCGTACATGCCAACCGCATGGACCTCGTCGATATAGGTCAGCGCGTTGTACTGCTCAGCCAGGTCGCAGATCGCGTGGATCGGGGCGACGTCCCCGTCCATTGAATAGACCGATTCGAAAGCGATCAGCTTGGGCACTAGCGGATCTTCGGCGGCCAGCAGTTCCTCAAGGTGGGCAAGATCGTTGTGGCGGAACACCCGCTTTTCGGCGCCCGAATTGCGGATCCCGGCAATCATGCTGGCGTGGTTGAGCTCATCGGAAAAGATCACGCAGCCGGGCAGCACCTTGGCCAGGGTCGAAAGTGTCGCATCGTTCGAGACATAGCCCGAGGTGAACAGCAGCGCGCCTTCCTTGCCGTGGAGATCGGCCAGTTCGGCTTCCAGATCGACGTGATAATGCGTGTTGCCGCCGATGTTGCGGGTGCCGCCAGAGCCGGCGCCGACATCGTTGAGCGCTGTCTCCATGGCCGCGATCACCTTGGGGTGCTGGCCCATTGCCAGGTAATCGTTCGAGCACCACACGGTGATCGGCTTGGGCCCGTTGTGCCCGGCAAAGCACCGCGCATTGGGGTAGGCCCCCTTGTTGCGCAGGATGTCGATGAACACCCGGTAGCGGCCCTCGGCATGAAGCCGCTCGATCGCCTGGTCGAAAATGTGATCGTAGTTCACTGGCGCAAGAATCCCCAACGCGCTTGATCGGCGCCCCATACTTTACCCGGTCGACTAAGGCTAGAGTTTTTCCGATTGGCATCGGCTCATCACCAGCCCGCTCCCCGTCCCGACCAGCCATATTGGACAATGGCCTGGGTGGTCGAAAGGGGGAGCGGGCTGGTGATGTCTACTCCGGAAAACTCTAGCCTTGTCTTGGATCAAGTTTGCGGTTTCGCTGGGGCAAAGCCGCGGATAATCCCGTTGTTGGCCAGGGGGTCGATGATCGCCGCGAAATCATGTCCCGGCACTACCACCATGTTTGGTGCCTGCGCCTTGAGCGCGCGGATCGTCAGCAGCCAGGAATAGACCTCGCCGCGCTGTTCTGGCGCGATCCAGTCGCCGACCAGTCGCGAGCGCGCGCGCAGCTCGCGCCAGCTGGCGTCCATCGTCGCGATGTCGCCGGTGAACAGGTATTCGCGGCCGCTGGCCAGCCGCACGAAGACCATCTGCGATCCGGGGGTGTGGCTGGGGGCGGGGATGACGACCACCCCGGAGGCGACCGCCTGCGGCGCGCCCGGCGCGATTCGCGCGGCCAGCCCCTCGCGTTCGCGCCAGGGCAGACCGGCAGCTAGAGAGGCCGAGGGAAGCTGGTTGGCGTTGAGGCGCGCCGCCTGCCGCAGCGGCGCTCCGCCGATTGCTGCAAGCGGCCCGAGATGGTCGGGATGCTCATGGCTGATCAGCACCAGACCCGCGCCGCCCAGCGCGATTTCAACCTTGGACTGGATCTCTGGCAGGAAGGCCTCAAGCTGCATCTCGTCGGACAACGCCTTGGTCACGCCGCTGTCGATCATCACCGGCTTGCCGCCCGGCACTGGCAGCTGAAACGCCATGATCCCGATCAGCCGCCGCTTGAGCCCGGTTCCAGCCGCGAACAGCGTACCGGGCATCCGCCGCCACGCCATCAGTTCAAGCCGGACTTCGCTGGGCGCCGGACCGGGCACACTGGCGGCAAGGTTGCGCAGTTCGGCAATGGTCACCGGCTTGGGCTGGGCATCGCCAGGGCGGTTGTCGAGCAGTAGCCAGTAGTAGGGCGCCCCGATCAGCACGATCAGCGCCAGGATCAGCCAGTTGAACCGCCGGGTCATTGCAGCACCTCCATGCAATCGAGCCCGTAGCTTGCCAGCACCGGGGCCAGCGCGGCAAGACTATCGTCGGCACGGGTGAACAGCGCAAGGTCGGGGCGGGTGCGGGCGAAGTCCTGGCCCTGGGTGAGGTGGGCGATCCGCCGGGCGATGCCTTTGGCGCCATCGACGAAGCGCACCTCCGCACCGAAGGCCGCGGCCAGTTCATCGCGCAGCAGCGGGAAGTGGGTGCAGGCCAGCACCACGGTGTCGATATCCGCGCCGCCCGGCTGCTCGCGCAGGCCAGCTGCGGCGCGCACGAAAACCGCCGGATCGACCGCTTCCCCGCGCAACTTGGCCTCAGCCGCCTCGACCAGTTCGCCCGCCGCATAGCGCAACAACCGCGTGTCCGAGGCAAACTCAGCGGCGAGCCGGTCGACATAGGGCTGGCGGATCGTTGCGGCGGTGCCGAGCAGGCCGATCGTGCCACTGTGGCTCAGCTCGACCGCAGGCTTGATCGCCGGGACCGTGCCGACGATCGGCACATTGAGCACGTCGCGGACCATCGCGAGGGCAATGGTTGAGGCGGTGTTGCAGGCGATGCAGATCAACCGCGGGCGGTAGCGCTCACTGATCCGCCCAAGCAGGCCGCAGACCCGCGCCGCCACTTCCGCCTCGCTCTTGGTGCCATAGGGCAGCCCGCCGTTGTCGGCGGCGTAGAGCACCGGCGCCTGGGGCAGCAGGGTACGCACCTCGGACAGCACCGAAAGTCCGCCGACCCCCGAATCGAACAACAGGATGGGTTCCGTTCCGTCCACTCAGTTCTTCACGACATCGATCGGGTAGAGCGCAAACATGTCATCGGCTGTGGCCACCGTGAGCCCTTCGCAGATCGCCTGGGCAATCATCATCCGGTCGAACGGATCGCGATGATGCAGGGGCAGTTCGGCCAGCAATGCGGTGTGCGATCCCGCGAAGGACAGGACATCGAAGCCCGTCCGAACGATCAGGCCATCGAAATCGCCGGGCAGTTCGAGCTTGCCAATCCTCTGCTTGATTCTCAGTTCCGCAATTCCGATCGCGCTTGCCCAAACCTGATTGCGTTCGTCCTCGAGGAGATCGGTCATGCGCTTGGACAGGCGATCCGGCTCGACAATCGACCAGAACAGGATGTTGCTATCGACGAGTATCCGCATGGATCAGTCGATGATGCCCAGCGCGCGCGCTTCCTCATCGGGCCATTCGTCGAAGTCGGGCGCCATCCAGCCTTGCCCTTTGGCCAGACCGAGTTTGCGTTTCTGAAGCCGTGGCTTGAATGCAGCCAGGGTGGCCACCGGACGCCCGGCACGCCCGATCACGACCTCTTCGCCGCGCTCGACCATCGCGAGCAGCTTGGAGAGATTGGCCTTGGCCTCGGTAACGGTCACCAGTGTCATCGCCCAAGCATAGACCAGACCAGACCAGGTTAGCAAGTGCATCTTGCAGTCAAAAGAACAAAGCGCTAACGAATCGAGCCAGAAAGGCCGATGCATGGGAATTTCAAACACGGTCGCTGCTGTGATGCTTGGTTACCTGCTTGGGTCGATCCCGTTCGGGCTGATCCTGACCCGGCTGACCGGCGCGGGCGATCTGCGCAGTATCGGCTCGGGCAATATCGGCGCGACCAACGTGCTGCGCACCGGCAACAAGGGGCTGGCGGCGGCAACGCTGCTGCTCGATGCGGGCAAGGGGTTCGCTGCTATCGTCTTGGCTTGGGAGATTTTCGGTTTCGACGGCCATCCATTCGAAGCAGTGCAAGCTGCGGCGCTAGGAGTAGTTCTCGGACACTGCTTCCCGATTTGGCTGCAATTCAACGGTGGCAAGGGGGTAGCTACCTTGATGGGCGTTGCGCTTGGGTTCGCTTGGCCAATTGGACTGGCCTATGCGGCGGTGTGGCTGGGGATGTTGGCGATCACGCGGATTTCTTCACTCGCGGGGATAAGCGCGGCGCTTGCCGCGCCGATTGCGGCTTGGGCGATGGGCAACTCTCCCTACTGGCCAGTGCTGGCTGGACTGGCGATGCTGGTGATCTGGCTGCACCGCAGCAATCTCACCCGGTTGCTCGCCGGAACCGAGCCGCAGATCGGCGCCAAGCCGCAATGACCGCGCTGTCGCAGGAGGAAGCCTTCGCGCGGATCCGCCTGCTGCGCTCGCCCAACATTGGCCCGGTTTCCTATCGCCAGTTGCTTCGCCGCTTCGGCGATGCCCGCGCCGCGCTGGAGGCCTTGCCCGATCTCGCCGGGCGGGCCGGGGGGAGTTACCGGATCGCCCCCGAAGCCCGGGTAAGCGATGAGGTTGCCGCCACCCGCGCCGCCGGTGCGCGCTATCTGTTCCACGATTCGCCCGACTATCCGGCGCTGCTGGGTGAGCTTGACAGCGCCCCGCCGATCCTGACCTATCGCGGCGATACCGGGCTTTGCAGCCGCCCGACGGTGGCGATCGTCGGCGCGCGCAACGCCTCGGCGGCGGCGGTCAAGCTGGCGCGGCAGTTCGCCGGGGAACTGGCCGACGCCGGGTTTGTTGTCGCCTCGGGGCTGGCACGAGGCATCGACGGAGCGGCGCACCGCGCCAGCCTCGCAGCCGGGACGATCGGCGTAATCGCCAGCGGGATCGACGTGTCCTATCCGCCCGAGCATGCCGAACTGCAGGAGGAGATCGCGGCGCAGGGCCTGCTGCTCGCCGAACAGCCGGTCAAGACCGAACCGCTTGCCCGCCACTTCCCCTCGCGCAACCGGATCATCGCCGGGCTGGCGGTGGGGACCTTGGTGGTCGAGGCCGCGCCCAAGTCCGGCTCGCTGATCACCGCGCGGCTGGCGGGAGAGGCCGGGCGCGAGGTGATGGCGGTGCCCGGCTCACCGCTCGAGCCGCGCGCCCAGGGCTGCAACCAGCTGATCCGCGAGGGCGCGGTGCTGGTCCAGTCGGCCGCCGACGTGATCGAACTGCTCAGCCATTTCGACGGCACCCCGCGCTCGTCGTTCCGCGAAGCCACCGCGCCCTACTTCGCAGCCGATGAGGAGCTGGGCGATGATCCCGCCGACGTCGCCGCCCTGCTCACCACCGCGCCGGTCGCGGTTGACGAACTGATCCGCCAGTCGGGGGCGAGTGCCCCGGCGGTCCAGCTTGCCCTGCTCGAGCTCGAACTGGCCGGGCGGCTGGTGCGCCATGCCGCTGGGCGAGTCAGCCTCGCGGGCTAATGTTATAAAGTTACATTCATCCGCAGTTCAGAACCCCGAGCGCAGTTTCATCGGTAAAACGTGCTGGAGGGACGACGGATGCATAAAGGAATCTCGATCGCCGCGATGATCGCTGTGCTGGTGCAAGGCCCGGCCAGTGCCGTCCCGCCCGAGCCGCGCCAAGCGCCGCGCAGCCAGACCGCACTGTGCCGTCAGCCCGCCCCGCTGCCCCGCCTCGCGCCCGAAGATCAGGGCCAGTATGATCAGCAGAACACCGCGCACCCTGAACCACGGCTGCGGGCAACGGACAAGATCCGCGAGGAGCGCGCCGCTGCTGCGCCTCCGCTGCCAGCCCCACCACCGCCTCCGCCCGCTGCGCCGGGCTATGCCGGGGATGAGGGAGAAGGCGGCGACATGATCGTCAGTGCCCGGCGCGTGGAATCACCAGCAATGGATCGCGCCGCTCCGGTTGTGGTCACCGGTTCCGCAGCAGCCGATGACAGGCCCACGGCCAAAAGCCGCGCCAAGGATTTCGCCGATGGCGCCGATGCCGAGATCGACGGTGCGCGTCCCGACATCATGCCCCCGCCGCCGCCACACCGTCGTCGCCCGCCGCAGCCGCAACCAGGGCAGCTAACCGCTGGCGAGCACGACGACCTGCTCAACCCCGAACTCTATGCCGACTACGTCCGCCGCTCTGACCTCGCACAGTGGATCCCGGGCCTGCCCAGTCTCGACACCCAGCGGGTGCTGACCGTCACGGTCAGCGACGAGGCCGGGCGCCCGGTACCGTTCGCCACGGTCGAACTGGCCTGCGCCGATGGCTCGCGACTGCACCTCTCGACCATGGCCGACGGCACCGTGAGCTTCTTCCCCGATCTCGACCGGCTGGGCCGCAAGGTCCGCCTGCGCACGGCGGGCGAGGAATGGCGCGAGGTTTCGCTGGCCAGCCGCCGCGGCGGGCAGCGGGTCGATTTCACCGTCGCGCGCCAGGCTCCGGCGGTGCGCAAGCTCGACCTGATGCTGGCGATCGACACCACCGGATCGATGGGCGACGAGATCCGCTATCTCCAGAGCGAGCTCGCCGCGATCCTCGATGCGCTGCGCGCCCGCCACCGGGGCCTCGACCTGCGCGTCGGCTTCGTCTTCTACCGCGATCTCGGCGACGACTACGTCACTGCCACGGTGCCGCTGGGGCATGACTTCGCCAGCGCCCAGAGCGAGTTGCGCCAGCACCGGGCCAGCGGCGGGGGTGACTATCCCGAGGCGATGGACCAGGCGATGATCCGCGCTGCCGGCCAGGCCTGGCGCCCCGATGCGGTAAAAAGCCTGTTGCTGGTCGCCGATGCCCCGCCGCACGATGACAAGGTCGCGCTGACCTGGCGCGCCGCCGAGCACCTGCGCGCCAGCCGCGTCCACATCGTGCCCGTCGCCGCCTCGGGCGTGGCCGACAAGGCCGAATACGTGATGCGGGCAATGGCCGCCGCGACCCAGAGCCGCTACACCTTCCTCACCGACGACAGCGGGATCGGCAATGCCCACGCCGCCCCGGCGATCGACTGCTACCTGGTGACGCGCCTCGACCGTTTGCTCACCCGCGTGATCGACAGCCAGCTCTCGGGCCGCCGGGTCGAACCTCAGGACCAGGACGTGATCCGCGAGGTCGGCAAGTACGACAATGGCAAATGCGTGATTCCGCGCGGGCACTTGCAGCAGGCCTGAGTTCGCGGCAGCATCGGCGCCGGTTAGGGGAGCGCCAATGGGCAAGTTTCCAGCGCGGATGTTCCGCTGGGCGGCGATTTACGGAGTGATCGTCCTCGCCCCGCTCTACCTGACCCCGCTGCCCCCGGTCTTGGGAGAGACGCTGCTCGGCTTCATCGGCCTGGCGCTGGTGTTCCAGGGGGTATTCTGGGTGATCGGCGGAGACCCGGCCAAATACCGCGCGTTGATGCCGCTGGCAGTGGCTGAGAAGCTGGTGTTCGGGGTGCCGGCGCTGGCGCTATTCGCGCAAGGCTATCCGGTGGCGGCGCCGGTGGCAGTGTTCGCGGGGATCGATGTGCTGCTGGGGCTGGGGTTCTTTCTGGCGTGGTGGCAAACACCGGCTTGACGCCGCCACATCCGCCCCGCCACCCTCGCGCGTGTACACATACGCGTAGAGAGGCCGTTTCCCGCATCATGCAACTCGTCATCGTCGAATCACCCGCCAAGGCCAAAACCATCGAGAAGTATCTCGGCAAGGACTACAAGGTCCTGGCCAGCTATGGCCACGTCCGCGACCTGCCACCCAAGGACGGTTCGGTCCGCCCCGACGACGATTTCGCGATGGACTGGGAGCTCTATGGTGACAAGGCGGCGCGGGTGAAGGCGATCACCGATGCCGCCAAGCAGGCCGACCGCCTGATCCTCGCCACCGACCCGGACCGTGAGGGCGAGGCGATCAGCTGGCACGTGCGCGAACTGCTGGCGAAAAAGAAGGCGCTGCCCAAGGACGTCCAGCGGGTGACCTTCAACGCGATCACCAAGGAGACCGTGACCAAGGCGATGCTGGCCCCGCGCG
The DNA here is from genome assembly GCA_031414115.1 of Novosphingobium sp. Taxonomy (GTDB): domain Bacteria; phylum Pseudomonadota; class Alphaproteobacteria; order Sphingomonadales; family Sphingomonadaceae; genus Novosphingobium. The sequence continues at coordinate 15,213 of JANOGS010000204.1, forward strand.
AGCTCGATCACGACCTGATCGACGCCTACCTTGCCCGCCGCGCGCTCGATTACCTGTTCGGCTTCACCCTCTCGCCGGTGCTGTGGCGCAAGCTGCCTGGCGCCAAAAGCGCGGGGCGGGTGCAATCGGTGGCGCTGCGGCTGATCTGCGAGCGCGAGCACGAGATCGAGCTGTTCCGGGCGCAGGAATACTGGTCGGTGCTGGCCAAGCTCGAGCACCTCGGCACCGAATTTGCGGCGCGGCTGGTCAAGTTTGACGGAGCCAAGCTCGACAAGCTCAGCCTGGGCGACAAGGGCAGCGCAAGCCGCGCCAAGGCTGCGGTCGAGGCCGCGACGTTCCGGGTCGAGGAGGTTGAGACCAAGCCGACCCGGCGCAACCCCTGGCCGCCGTTCACCACCTCGACGCTGCAGATGGAGGCGGCGCGCAAGCTCGGCTTCTCGGCCAGCCACACCATGCGGGTGGCGCAGAACCTCTATGAGGCCGGGGCGATTACCTACATGCGCACCGACGGGGTACAGATGGACCCCAGCGCGATTTCGGCGGCGCGGCTCGCGATTTCAGAGCGCTACAACAACGGCCACTACCTTCCTGAAAAGCCGCGGCATTACGAGACCAAGGCGAAAAACGCGCAGGAAGCCCACGAGGCGATCCGGCCGACCGAATTCGGCCGCGACAAGTTCGGTTCGGGCGACGAGGCGCGGCTCTACGAGCTGGTGTGGAAGCGCGCGATCGCCAGCCAGATGGCCTCCGCCGTGATCGAGCGGACCAGTGTGGTGCTGCGCGAAGGCACCGGCAAGCACGAGCTGCGCGCCTCTGGCCAGGTGATCAAGTTCCCCGGGTTCCTCGCGGTATACGACGAAAGCCTCGACCAGAAGCCCGGCGAGGACGAGGATGAGAGCGGAATGCTGCCGGTGCTGGCCAAGGGCGATGCGCCGGCCAAGCGCGGGGTCGAGGCGAGCCAGCACTTCACCCAGCCGCCGCCGCGCTTCAGCGAGGCGACGCTGGTCAAGCGACTCGAGGAATTGGGCATCGGCCGCCCCTCGACCTATGCCGCCACGATCCAGGTGATCAAGGACCGCGACTATGTGCGGACCGAGAAAAACCGTTTTTTTGCAGAGGAATCCGGGCGACTTCTTACTGCATTTCTCGAACGGTTCTTCCCCCGCTATGTCGCCTATGACTTTACCGCCGGGATGGAGGAGGAACTCGACGTCGTCTCTGACGGGCGCGAGAACTGGAAGGTCGTTCTCGCCAAGTTCTGGAAGGACTTCAAGCCCAAGAGCGACGAGGTCATGGCCCAGAAACCCTCGGAAGTGACCGAAGCGCTCGACGAATTTCTCTCGGATTACCTGTTCCCCGAAACCGAGGACGGCGCCGACCCGCGCAAATGCCCGAACTGCGGCAATGGCCGGCTGTCGCTGCGCGGCGGGCGGTTCGGGGCGTTTGTAGCCTGCTCGAACTATCCCGAATGCAAGTTCACCCGCAAGTTTGCCCAACCCGGCGGGAATGGCGACAACGGTGATGGCGGGGAATTGGGCGCGCACCCCGAGACCGGGCTGCCGATCGTCCGCAAGGTCGGCCGCTTTGGACCTTATCTGGAAATGGGCAGCGGCAAGGATGCCAAGCGCGCCAACATCCCCAAGGACCTGGGCGACATGACGCTGGACTGGGCGATCAAGCTGATCGACTTGCCGCGGGCAATCGGCAAGCATCCCGAGACGGGCGAGGAAATCACCGCAAGCATAGGGCGTTACGGTCCATACCTTGCGCACAACGGAAAATACGCCAAGCTGCGCGGTACGGCCGAGGTGTTCGAAGTTGGCATGAACGCCGCGGTGGTCAAACTCGCCGAAGCCGCCAATGGCGGCGGCCGCGGCGGGCGCGCGGCAGTGGAACCGCTCAAGACCTTCGGGCCGCATCCCGAGAGCGGCGGCGAAATGAAGCTGATGGCCGGCCGTTACGGCCCCTATGTGACCGACGGCACCACCAACGCCACCCTGCCGCGCGACAAGGCGCCCGAGGACCTGACTGCAGAAGAGGCGGTGGTGCTGATCACCGAGAAGGCCGCCAAAGGCCCGGCCAAGAAGGGCGGACGCAGGAAGGCTCCGGTTAAAAAGAAAGCCGCGCCCAAGAAGAAGGCGGCGAAATG
>JANOGS010000205.1:0-21156 GCA_031414115.1 Novosphingobium sp.
TGAATTAATCAGCTTACCACCGCCTTGACGATCGAACCCGGCTCGCGCGGGGGTTCGCCCTTGGGCAGCGCGTCGACGTGTTCCATGCCTTCTTCGACCACGCCCCAGACAGTGTACTGACGGTCAAGGAAGCTGGCGTCATCGAAGCAGATGAAGAACTGGCTGTTGGCGGAGTGCGGGGCGTTGGTGCGGGCCATCGAGCAAACCCCGCGAACGTGGGGTTCGTTGTTGAATTCGGCCTGGAGATCGGGCTTCGAAGAACCGCCCATCCCGGTGCCGTCAGGGCAGCCGCCCTGGGCCATGAAGCCGGGGATCACGCGGTGGAACTTGACCCCGTCATAGAACCCCTCGCCGACCAGTTCGGCGATCCGCGCGACGTGGCCGGGGGCCAGATCGGGGCGCAGCTTGATCTTCACATCACCGCCCGAGCTGAGCGAAAAGGTAAGGTATTCGGACATGCGATTGTCTCCGTGCAGGGATTTCGCGAGCGGATATAGGGCCGCGCCGCGCAATGTCACGCCCATCCGGTTGCTTTTGTAATCGACCGGCCTAGACAACCCCCAATGACTCCCGAGGAACTCGATCCCCGTCTGACCCAGGATGCCGCCTCTGCGGCCGAAGAGGTGCGCGAGATCGAGACCCACGACGAGGAAAACACCCTCACCAGCGATTTCGTCCGCCGGGTCCGCGACGCGCTTGGCGCGGGTGAGAGCGACGCGGTCTATGACCTGGTCGAGCCGCTTCACCCGGCCGATGTCGCCGATCTGTTCGAGCTGCTCCAGGCCGACGAGCGCCCGGCCCTGGCCAAGGCGATCAGCGACCTGATGGGCAGCGAAGTGTTCGCCGAGCTCAACGATTACGTCCGCGAACTGCTGGTCGAATCGCTTGAGCCCAGCGAAGTCGCCGACATCGCCGAACAGCTCGACACCGATGATGCGGTGGCGATGCTTGAAGATCTCGACGAGGACGACCAGCAGGCCGTACTCGCAGAGATGGAGCCCGAGGATCGCGCCGCAATCCAGGCCGCGCTGTCCTACCCCGGGGAGACCGCCGGGCGCCTGATGAGCCGCGATTTCGTCGCGGTGCCTGAGCATATGACGGTCGGCGACCTGATCGATTTCCTGCGCGAGGAGGGTGAGCTCGCCACCGAATTCTGGGAAGTGTTCATCGTCAACGCGCGGTTCCACCCGGTCGGCACTTGCGCGCTGAGCTGGGTCTTGCGCACTCCGCGCCACATTTCGCTCACCGACGTGATGAGCCGCGACCAGACCCTGATCCCGGTGACGATGGACCAGGAGGAAGTGGCGCTGCGCTTCCAGAAATACGCGCTGATCAGCGCCGCGGTGGTCGATGAAGGCGGCCGTCTGGTCGGCCAGATCACCGTCGACGACGTGGTCCACATCATCCAGGAAGAAGCCGGCGAAGACGTGCTGCTGCTCTCAGGCGCGGGCGACGGTGACATCAACGAGCCGATCCGTGACAGCTATATCAGCCGGGTCCGCTGGCTGATCGCCAACCTGATTACCGCCTTGCTTGGCGCGACGATCATTTCCAGCTTCGGCGGGGCGATCGAAAAGCTGGTGGCGCTGGCCGCGCTCTCGCCCATGGTCGCCTCGATCGGCGGCAATGCGGGTACCCAGACCATGGCGGTAACCGTCCGCGCGCTCGCCACCAATCAGCTGATCCGCGCCAACACCGGGCGGATCATCTGGCGCGAGATGCGGGTGGCGATGCTCAACGGGGTGACGATAGCGACGCTGATCGGGGTCGCGACCACGCTGGTCTTTGCCAACCCGCTGCTCGGCGCGGTGATCGCCGCCGCGGTGGTGGTCAACATCATCACCGCCGGCCTCGCCGGGGTGGCGGTGCCGGTGCTGCTCGACCGGATGGACCAGGACCCGGCGGTGGCCAGCTCGGTATTCGTCACCATGATCACCGATTCAATGGGCTTCTTCGCCTTCCTCGGCCTCGCGGTGCTCAGCGGACTGGTCGGCTGATGCCGCTGCACCTCACCAAAGTTGCGTTCCAGGCCAAGTCGCTCGCTGAGATGCATGGCTGGTTCGCGACCCGCGGCGAGGAGGCGTTGCTTACCACCCGCTATCTGCCCAAGCGTCATGCCGAACTTGCCAGAGAAGACGGAAACAACGGCTCGCTGTTCTGGATCTTCAAGGGGCAACTTGTGGCGCGCAGCGAAATCCTGCGGTTCGAGAATGCCGAGAACGGCCGCACCCACATCGTCATCGCCGCCAAGCTGATCGACGTTTTCCCGATCCCCTGCCGCGCCCACCAGGGTTGGCGTTACCTTGAGGATACGAACGCTCCGCGCGACCTAGCCGAAGGCGAGGACGCCAGCGAAGCGATTCCCGGCAAGCTCGCCGGCGAGCTGGCGCGGCTGGGGCTGGTGTGAGCATGCTTGCCGGGCAGGCCGGTTCGATGGCATGAGCATGCGATGACGCTCAACTTCACGCCGCTGCGCAACGCGATTGCCCGCCTTGACGAGGGGATGCAGCGTTACCTGGTCGATCCGACCGACATTCAGATTCGCGATGGTCTGATCCAGCGATTTGAATTTACCTACGATCTTTCGCACAAATCGCTGCGACGCGCGATCGAGGCGGCTTCTCCCAATCCCGAGGAAGTCGACCAGATGACTTTCCCGACGCTGATCCGCACTGCGTTTGAGCAAAGGCTGATAGCTGGCGACTGGAATGACTGGCAGGAATATCGCAAGATGCGCAACATCACCTCGCACACCTACGACGAGGCCAAGGCGCGCGAAGTAACCGCCGCAATTCCCGGATTTCTGACCGAGGCAAGCGAACTCCTGGCGCGTCTCGAGAACCGATTGCAGCAGTGAGCGTGGAGCTGGCCCTAAGCGATCAGGAATTGAAGACCGTGCGCGCCATCTTGCGCCGCCATCTCGCTGCGCGGTTCAAGGTCTATGCCTTTGGCAGCCGGGCAGGAGGCCGTGTCAAACCCTGGTCCGACCTTGACCTGTCGATAGAGGGGCACGAGCCAGTGCCGCTGGCCACATTGGCGGCACTCGCCGACGACTTTGACGAGTCAGACCTGATCTGGAAGGTCGATCTGGTTGACCGGGTGACCGTGAGCGACGCATTCGGCAAGATTATTGACGCGAACAAGGTCGCGTTGCTCTAGGATTCTCGTCCCTTGCGCATCCGCTCCACGTAAACCCGCACGTCGTACTCATCATCGCCGACATAGCGCGGGGCGTTGCGGGCGAAGGCGTCGTCGATCGCGTCCACTCGCTCGTGCATCCGCACCGTATTGTAGGCATGGCTGACCACAAAGCGTTCGCGCGCCAGCAGTTGCGGCAGGATGATCGCGGCGTAGCGGTCGACATCCATCGCCAAGTCGCGAACACTCTCGGGATTGAGCGGGGTGCCGACCCAGCCGGGGATGATCGTGCCGGCGTGGACGTGAGCCGGCAGATCCTCGCGCAGGCTTTCGGTCAAGCCGAGGACCGCGTGCTTCGAGGCGATGTAGGCGGCCGAGCGCTTGATCGCACAGAACAGCGCGTTCTCGCTGGCGACGTTGTAGATCGCGCTGTCATGATCCTGCGCGGCAAGGCGCGTGGCGAAAGCTCGGCAGCCGTGCCAGACACCCCAGAAGTTGACCTCGAAAACCTGCCGCGCATCGTCCAGCGGCATCTCGGGCAAGCGCTTGCCGCCCAGCCCGATCCCGGCGTTGTTGACCAGCAGATCAACCCGTCCGAAGCGGGCCCAGGCTTCGTCGGCCAGCGCCTCAAGCGCTTCGGGCCGGGTGACGTCGCAAGCGAACACCCCTTCCCCGGCGACGTCCGCCGCCAGCACCTGTCCACCTTCTGCCTCGAGCGCCTTGCCCAGCGCGCGGCCGATCCCGCTGCCGCCGCCGGTAATCACCGCGACCTTGCCGGCGAAAACGCCGCTCACGCAGCCTGCTCGCGCGCCACCACCCGGCGCAGCGCATTGGCGTAAACTTCAGGCTCCTGCGCGCCGGGGATCAGGTACTTGCCCTGGATCAGCATCGCCGGGACGCCCGAGATATTCATGTCCCAGGCCGCTTCTTCCTCCTGCCGGACCCGGCGCGACAGCGCTTCGTCGGCCAGCGCGGCCTCAGCCCCGGCGCGGTCGAGCCCGAGCGATTCGGCGAGATCAAGCAATACCGCGGGGTCCGAGACATTCCGGCGCTGCTGGAAGTGCGCGTCAAACAAGGCTTGCTTGAGCCGGGTCTGTCGTTCTGGCCCAGCCTCGTCAAGCGCCCAGCACAACAGCTTGTGCGCGAGGAAAGTGTTCCACATCATCCCCGCCGGTTCGGGCGCCGGGCCGGTATAGGCAAAGCTGTAGCCCGCGCGCTCAGCGATCCCGCGCATCTGCTCGCGGCCCCCGGCGGCCTGTTCGGCAGTGCGGCCATATTTGCGCTGGACGTGGCCGGCCTGCTCCTCGCCCTCGGGCGGCAAGTCGGGGTTGAGCTCGAACGGGGCGCCAGCGCAGTTCGGCCTCGATCTCGCCACCCAGCTGGGCCAGGCCCTTCTGAAGCTGCCTGTAACCGATGATGCACCACGGGCACATCACGTCGGAGAAGATGTCGATCGTCACTTTCTGGGTCATCGTTCAATCCACCACTTGAGCAAATGATGCGCCACCGCGAATGGCGGCGGGGCGATGAAGGCGCCGTCCTCGGCGCCGGACATGGCATAGACCACTTCCTCGCGGCTGAACCAGCGGGCTTCTTCCAGCTCGTTGGTGTCGATCGTCAGCGCCGGATCGTCGGTATAGCTGTGGCAGCCGATCATCAGCGAGGACGGGAATGGCCAGGGCTGGCTGGCGACGTAAGTAACGTCGCGGGCGCGGACCCCGGCTTCCTCGAAGATCTCGCGCGCAACCGCCTCTTCCATCGATTCGCCCGGTTCGAGAAAGCCGGCCAGCGCGGAAAAGCGCTTGGGCGGAAAGCGCGGCTGGCGGCCGAGCAAAACGTTGCCGTCATGCTCGACCAGCATGATCGTTACCGGATCGACCCGCGGGTAGTGCTCGCCGCCACAGACGGTGTCGGCGCAATTGCGCTGCCAGCCGCCCTTGGCAATTCGCGTGGCGTTGCCGCAGCGCGCGCAGAAGCGGTGGCGGGCATGCCAATCGACCAGACTGCGGGCGCCGCCATAGGTTGCCAGCTCGTGCGGTTCGAAACTGGCCATGGCGGCCCACAACCGCGGATTGGGCGGCGCGACGCTGCCCCCCAGCGACGTCGCCACCTCGGCAAAATGGCCCTTGCCATCAAGCAGACCCAGAAACACCAGCTCGCTCTCCGGCGCGGCATCGGCCAGCGTGCCCCATTCGAGCGAACCTTCGGGCGAGATCACCGGATCAAGCCCGTCGAGCTTCAACAGCCGCGCCCGCCAGTCCATCAGCGCTTCGAGCGCGGCCGGATCGGAACGGATATGGTCAGCGCGGTCGAGCCGGGCGCCAGAGAAAGCCATGGTGCTGCTGGTCATGAAGGAGCCTTGCCTTGGGTAGTGAGGTCGGCGCCAACCGCCTTGGGGAATTCCTTGAGGATCGGGAACTTGTTCGACGGCATATACTGCACATAGAGGCCGGAGCGTAGCCCGAGTTTCATCTGCGCGAAGCCGGTGGTGCCGGCTGCGCCCGACCAGCCGAACAGGCCTTCGTCCTTGCCGGTGCCGACCACCCCGCCCGCGCCGAACCGCTGCCCGGCGACGAACGTGCCTTTCAGCTCGATACCGGGAGGCAGCAGGTCAGATGTGCCCAGCCGCACCGCCGCCTCGCTCATCACCCGGGTGGTGTCGGCCATGCCGTAGTTCACCAGCATCGCCAGGAACCGGTCGAAATCGGCTGGGCTGGTGACAAGTCCCGCCCCGCCAAAGGCAAAGGGTACCGGATCCTGATAGATCGACTGGCCGGGGCGGTCGATCGCGATCGGGCGACCGAGGAAATAGCCGTAATTGGTGGTCAGCCGGTCGCTGACGCTGCCGGGCACCTGAAAGAAGCTGCTGGTCATGCTGCAAGGATCGAAGATCCGTTGCTTCAGAAAGGCTTCGAAGCTGGTGCCCGCTGCTCGCCCGATGATGATGCCAAGGACGTCGAGGCTCATCGAATAGGCCCATTTGGTCCCGGGTTCAGCGATCAGCGGCACCCCTGCGGTGAGTCGCAGGAATTCATCCGGGGCGGGTGTTGGCGGTCCGTCGTTGATACCCTTGAGCTTGCGCTTGGTAATGATCCCCGGACTGATCCCCAGCCGACGCAACGTCTCGCTTACCTTGTCCCTGCGGATCACCGCATAGCCAAACCCGGCGGTGTGGGTCAGCAAGTGGCGGATGGTGATCTGCTGCGTTGCCGGACGTGCGGCGAGGCTTTTCTTGGGGTCGATTGCAACCTGCATCCGCGCGAATTCGGGGGCGAAATCGGCGAGCGGCTGGTCAAGCCCGAGCTTGCCCTCATCGATCAGGATCATCGCTGCGATCCCGGTCAGCGGCTTGGTCATCGAATAGGCACGGAACAGGCTGTTGGGCCCGCCGGGATCCTTGTCGTCGAAGCCCTCACGCCCGCGCGCGATGAAGGCCGGCGCATCGCTGCCCCAGCCGAACGCCGCGACCATTCCGGAGACCTTGCGGGCATCAACATACTTGTCGAGCATCGCGGTCACCATCGGCCATTGCGCCTCCGGGGTAGTCGCAGCGAATGCGCGGCCGGGCAGCCATGCGCCCAGACCGAGCAGGCCGGCGGCGCCGAGCAACGCGCGACGCGACAACAGGGTTGCATCAGAATCCATCCGGCGGGTCTTCTCAGATCAGTTGCGGGGCCGCCAGGTCGCGTGCGGCAGCCAGCGGGAAGCTGTCGTAGACGGCATAGGCTTCGGACGGCACGTACTGCGCATAAAAGGCAATGCGAAGACCGCGCCGCAGGTCGACTCGGTAAACCGTTCCCGCCGCCCCGCTCCAGCCCAGAACGCCCGCCTTGGCGCCGATCCCGGCGCGAGCACCGGCGCCGTTGCCGGCGCTGTCGACAAAGCTGCCGACGATATTGGCGGACGGCGGCAACAGGTTCGATCCGCCCAGCCGAACGGCTTTTCGCCCCAACACACGCCGGGATTTCAGCCGTCCACCACCCACCAGCATGGTCAGGAACCGGTCATAGTCAAGCGGGGTCGAAGCCAGCCCCGAACCGCCCATCGGAACTGGCAGCGGATCAAGGTAGATCGAGCTGGCACCCGGATCGAGCAGATGCAGTTTGCCGCCTTGGTAATAGTGGTTGTCAGCCAGCCGTGATGCTCTCGCCGCAGGGACCTGAAAGCCGGTATCGGCCATGCCGCACGGCGCAAAGATCGTCTCGTCAAGGAAGCGGTCGAACGGCTGGCCCGATGCCAGCTCGATCACCCGGCCAAGCAGATCGAGCGAGACCGAATAGGACCACTGCGTTCCCGGTTCGTAGACCAGCGGCAATTCGGCCAGCCGGTCAGCGTAGGTGGCCAGACTGGGCGCCTCGACCGGGGCGGCTTCGCCCGGCGGCGGGGTGCGACTGTAGCGGCCGCCTTCCAGCCCCGCCGCAGCATAGGCCTTGGCGATCGGCCCCTTCTGGGTGATCGTGTAGCCCAGCCCGGCAGTGTGGGTCAGCAGGTGCCGAACGGTGATCTGGGTGCGCGCCGGGCGGACCTGATCGAGCGGCCCATCGGGGATCAGCTGCACCTGCATCCGGGCGAATCTCGGCAGCAGGTCGGCGATCGGCTGGTCGAGCCTGAGCCTGCCGCGATCGATCAGCTCCATCGCTGCCATGCCGGTTACCAGCTTGGTCATCGAATAAATCCGGAACAACGTATCGCCCTGCATCGCCGCGGGCGAACCGAAGCCAAGCGTACCACGCGCCAGCACTGCAGGGGGACGCGTGCCGCGCCCGACCACCGCGACCGCGCCGGGCAGCTTGCCGCTGTCGACCAATTCGCCCAGCAGCGCTTCGATCGCAGGAAGGCCTCCTGCCCCCGCCTTGGCCAGCAAGGTCTCGACCGGAACACCGGTCAGCCCCAGGCCAAACCCCAATGCGCCGCCGCGCCGCAGCAACTCACGCCGGGTAAGCCGCAGATCGATCTCAACCGGCACTATAGTCTCCCAAGCTCTTGTCAAACCAGCGCCAGTCGCGCGGCCTTGGCGAACAGTGTGGGCAGTCCGGCCGCTTCGAGCTGGCCCAGCGCCCACCATTCACCGCCGCTCAACATATTGCAGTCGCTTCCTGAATACAGCATCAGTTGCAAATCAAGATCGAAATGGGTGAAGCTGTGGCGCACCGTTCCGGCGCTGCTCCAGGGACCGCCAAGCGGCGGCACCGCGTTTCCGTCGTCGCCAGCGCTCCAGCCATCGTCAGGCAGCGCGCGCATCGCTCCAAGCATGCCCCGGTCAGCGCGCCGGACCAGCCAGACCGCGCTGTCCCGCTGGATCCAATAGGCCTTGCCAATGCGCTGCGGCTTGGCCTTCTTCGCCGCCTTCTGCGGAAATCGCTCCGCGCCTTCCCGTCGCCCCCGGCAATGCCCGGAGAGCGGACAGCGCAGGCAGCGCGGCCCGCGCGAAGTGCAGACCGTCGCGCCAAGATCCATCAGACCCTGCGCGAAGTCGCCGGGGCGGTCAGCGGGTACCAGCGTTTCGACCTGCGCACGGATCGCCTTGCGCGCACCCGGAAGCGGCTCGGCAATCGCGTAGAGCCGCGTGATCACCCGTTCGACATTGGCGTCGACCACGACTGCCTGTTCGCCAAAGGCAATCGCTGCCACCGCCGCAGCGGTATAGGCGCCCAGCCCCGGCAGCTTGCGCAATTCGGCCTCGGTGCGGGGAAACGCCCCGCCCTGCGCCGCCAACGCCCGTGCGCAGGCGATCAGGTTGCGGGCCCGGCTGTAATAGCCCAGCCCCGCCCAGGCGGCCATGACATCCGCGTCCTTGGCCGCAGCCAGCGCCAGCACCGTCGGCCAGCGCTCCAGGAACTTGGCGTAGTAGGGTCCCACCGCCGCGACCGTGGTCTGCTGCAGCATCACCTCGGAGAGCCACACCCGGTAAGGATCGGGCGGCAGCTTCCCCGGCGGGCTGCGCCACGGCAGGACGCGCGCGTTGGTATCGTACCAGCCGAGCAAGGCGTCGGAAATCGTCTGCGCGCTGGCGTCCATCGCCGCGCTATGGCATTGGCGCGGGCACAATGGAACGGGACGCAGACAGCAAAACCGGCAAGCCGCGCCGCTATGAGCGGCCGCGCGGCATGGGGGTGCGCCCGATTGCCGAGCTGATGCCCGAGATTGGCCGCACCGCCTTTCGCAAGTTTGGCTTCGTCCAGTCGAGCGTGATCACCCGCTGGCCCGAGATCGTCGGCGCCGCCCATGCCAAGGTCTGCGCCCCCGAATCGATTCGCTTCCCCCCCGGCGAGAAGAGCGGCGGGATCCTGCAATTGGTGGTGGTCCCGGCCCACGCCCCGATCATCCAGATGGTGATCCCCGAGATCATCGAGCGGGTGAACCGCTTCTTCGGCTACAGCGCGGTGGCCAAGGTCAAGCTGCGGCAAGGTGCGGTTAAGCCGCCGCCTGCCAAGGGCACGGCCGCCGCGCCGCCCTCGCTTCGGCCAATCCCGGTCGAGCTGGGGGAAAGCCTGCGCGATATCGGCGATCCGGAACTGCGCGCGGTGCTCGAATCGCTGGCGCGCAGCCTGGGAAGCAATGAAGGGGAACCGAAGAAGTGATCAATTCCCTGCGTCTTGCCGCTCTTGCCGGCGCTGCGCTGCTGCTTGCATCCGCCGCGCCCAAGACGGTCGGCTGGAACTACACCGTAACCCGCACCGCTGCGGGCAGCAATGTGCTGGGCAATCCGGCAGCCAAGGTCAAGCTGACCAAGTACATCAGCTATACCTGCCCGGGCTGCGCCCGGTTCGAGGTTGAGGCCGAAGGCGCCTTGCGGCTGGGCTACATCGCCTCGGGCAAGGTTTCGCTCGAAGTGCGCCATTTCATGCGCGATCCGGTCGATCTGACCGTTGCCCTGCTGGCCAATTGCGGCGCCAAGGAGAAGTTCTTCCTCAACCATTCCGCGTTCATGCGCAGCCAGAAAGTCTGGATCGGCAAGATCGCGAGTGCGAGCGAAGCACAGCGCGCACGCTGGACCAACGGCGCGTTCGCCGCCCGGACCCGCGCCGTTGCCAGCGATTTCAAGTTCTACGAGATCATGGCCAGCCGCGGCTATGACCGGGCAAGTACCGACCGCTGCCTGGCCGATGCCGCCTTGGCCCAGCGCCTCGCCAAGCAGACCGAAGAAGGCGACAAGCTGGGGGTCCACGCGACCCCCAGTTTCTCTATCGACGGGCAACTGCTGATCGCCACCCACGACTGGGCCTTGCTGCGCCCGCAGCTCGATGCGCGGATGTAGGCCGATGCGAACCGTTCTCAAAGCCTTGACCGTTGCCACGCTGTTGCTGGTCGCACCCCAGCTGCCGGCCGAGACCCCGCGCGCCTGGGACAGCCTGGCCAGCGCCACGCCTGCGGGCAATCCGGTTCTAGGTAACCAGGCCGCGCCGGTGCGGCTGGTCGAATTCATCAGCTACACCTGCGGGCATTGCGCGCAATATGACATTGACGCCAAAGCGCCGCTGCGCAGCGGCCTGGTGCGCCAGGGCAAGGTCGCAGTCGAAGTGCGGCCATTCTTCCGCAACCCGATCGATATATCAGCGACGCTGCTGGCGCTGTGCGGGCCCGATCAGCGCTTTTTCGCCAACCACGATGCAATTCTGGCAGCCCAGGCCGAGTGGTTCAAACAGCCGAGCAATCCCGATGCCAAGGCCCGTTGGGCCAACCCCGATTTCGGCGCGCAAATGAAGGCGATCGCCGAAGATCTCGGGCTCTACCGGATCATGCTCGCCCAGGGTTACCAGGCGGCCGAGCTCGACCAGTGCCTGGCCGATCAGTCCCTCGCCAGCAACCACGCCGAAGCCACCGAAAAGGCGATGAGCGAAACCGGCGTGACCGGCACCCCCAGCTTCCTGATCAACGGCAAGCTGCAGGAGGTCCACGGCTGGGACGAACTGCGGCCGCTGCTTGAGGCTGCGGCGCGATAGGCCTAATCAGTTGTGGAGAAGCGCCAAGCCCGCGATCCGCTTCCTTCATCCAGGCCAGCCCTTGGGCTAGCTTTCACGACTCGAACATCAGGGAATTCCGCAAGCCATGACCGCACTTCGTTTCCGCCCCTCCCGCATCGCCCTGGCCTTGGCCCCGATCACGCTCGCGCTTGCCGCGTGTGGCGGAACCGCAGGCGAATCCGGGCTGACCAAAGGCGAAGCGATCGCCAAGATCGCCCCGCCCGCCGGCAAGGCCTGGGCCGATGTCATCGCGGAAACTGCCGAGGGCGGGATGCGCATGGGCAACCCCGAAGCGCCGATCAAGCTGGTCGAATACGGCTCGCTGTCCTGCCCGGGCTGCGCCAAGCTGGCCCAGGAAGGCTTCGCCCCGCTGGTCACCAATTATGTCGCCAGCGGCCGGGTCAGCTTTGAATTCCGCAGCTTTGCGATCCACCCGCAAGACGTGCCGCTGACGGTGCTGGTGCGGTGCAGCAGCAAGGAAGCCTTCTTCCCGCTGGTCGAACAGATCTATAGCAATTTCGACGCGATGAACGCGGTGTTCGGCGACGAAGCGGTGATGCAGCGCGCCCAGGCCGCCATGCAGCTTGCCCCGGAACAGCGCTGGACGGCCTTTGCCGAGGTGACCGGCTATTCGCAATTCTTCGCCCAGCGCGGGGTCGCGATCGACCAGAGCAAGGCCTGCCTGGCCGATCTGACCAAAGCCAAGCAAGTCGCTGACTATTCTCAGCAATACAGCGCTGACGGGGTTAACGGCACGCCGACACTGATGATCAACGGCACCAAACTTGACGAGAACAACTGGAAGGGCCTGGAAGTGGCGCTGCAGAACGCGGGCGCGCGCTAAGGCGGCGCCAAGGGGAGGTTAGACAGCACCTGATGCGGATCAAGCGGCTCAAACTGACTGGCTTCAAAAGCTTCGTCGAGCCGGCTGAACTGCGGATCGAGCCGGGCCTGACCGGGGTGGTCGGCCCCAACGGCTGCGGCAAATCCAACCTGCTTGAGGCGATCCGCTGGGTGATGGGCGAAAGCTCGCCCAAATCGATGCGCGGCGGCGGCATGGAAGACGTGATCTTCGCCGGCACCACCACCCGCCCGGCGCGCGATTTCGCCGAAGTGGTGCTCCACGCCGACGCCTCAGGAAATGGGGGGGCGGATAACGATAGCGAACTCGAAGTGGTCCGCCGGATCGAGCGCGGCGCAGGCAGCGCCTACCGCGTCAACGGCCGCGACGTGCGGGCCAAGGACGTCGCGCTGGTCTTCGCCGATGCTGCCACCGGGGCGCATAGCCCGGCGCTGGTCAGCCAAGGCAAGATCGCCGCAGTGATCGCCGCCAAGCCGGCCGAACGCCGGATGATGCTGGAGGAAGCGGCGGGAATCGCCGGGCTCCACGTGCGCCGCAAGGACGCCGAGCAGAAGCTGCGTGCAACCGAGGCCAACCTTGCCCGGCTCGAAGACCTGATGGGGCAACTCGACCAGCAGATCGGCTCGCTGCGCCGCCAGGCCCGCGCCGCCGAGCGCTACAAGACGCTGTCCGACAAGATCCGCATTGCCGAGGCGCGGCTGGTGTTTGCGCGCTGGCGCGATGCCGCTGCGGCGGCTGAGGCCGCGCGGGCCGAGGCACAAGGTGCAGAGGCGCGGGTCGCGGAAGCTCAGGCCGCGATGAAAGCCGCGCAGCTAGCCCAGCACCAAGCCGGCGAAGCGCTCGCCGCAGCCCGCGACGAACTCGCTGACCGCCGCGACGATGCCTCCGCGCATGGCCATCGGATGGCCTCGCTCACCGGGCAGCTTGAAGCGGCCGAGGAGCGGCTCAAGGACCTCGAGCGGCAGCACAAACGCCTCGAGGAGGACCGCGGCGAGGCTGACCGGCTGACCCGCGATGCCGCCGAAGCCCTCGCCAGGCTCGAACGCGATCTGACCTCAGGTGAGGCGGCGCTCGAGGCAGACGAGAAGCGCCGACCGCTGGTGGCCGCCGCGCTCGACGATGCCGACCGCTCGCTGCGCGCCGCCGAACTGGCGCTGGCCAGGGCGACCGCCGACCAGGCCGGGGTCGAAGCCGAATGGCGCGTTGCCGATGCCGAACTGGCTGCGGCCGGGCAGCGCCTGACCCGGCTTGAAGGCGAAGCGCGGCGACACGAGGAGATCAAGGCCGCACTCGCCCGCGAAGGCGATCCGCTGGCGGCGCTGGCTCAGGCCGAAGCGGCGCGCGATGCCGCCACGAGAGCGCTCGCTGAAGTTCGCGCGGGGCTGGAGGCCCAGCAGGCACGCAAGGCTGAACTGCAAGGCGCGCGCGATGCCGCTTCCTCGGCGCAGGCCGCCACCCGGGCCGAACTGGCCGGGATCGAGCGCGAGCATGGCGCGCTGGTCCGCGACCGCGAGGCGCGGGCCAAACAGGCCAGCGGCAAGCACGGGCTGCCGTTGGCGCTCGACCGGGTCCGCGCCGCGCCTGGCTATGAACGCGCGCTCGCCGCAGTGCTGGGGCGCGATGCCAAGGCGTCGCTTGGGCAGGCTCCGGCAGACGGCGATGGCCGGTTCTGGACCGGGGCGGCGGCTCCGGCCCCGGTCACCGACAACCTTGCTGCCCACGTCCCTGAATGCCCGCCCGAACTGGCCGCGCGGCTGGCGCTGGTCCACGTCGCCGACAGCGACGATTGTCGCAGACTTGGCCCCGGCGAATGGCTGGTGACCAAATCTGGCCGCCTGCGCCGCTGGGACGGCTTCGTCGCGCGCGGCGAAGGTGCGGCCGAAGCAGCGCGGCTGGAAGCAGAGAACCGCCTGGACACACTCGAAGCCGAGCTACCCGGCAAGCGGGCGCTGGCGGCGGAGGCCGAGCAGGTCGCCCTGGCGGTCCAGGCCGAGCTTGGCGAATTGCAACTGGCCGTGATCGCTTCCGAACGCGCGGTGGCGCAGGCCTATGAAGCCGAACGCACTGCCCTGCGCAGCCTCGATCAGGCCGAAGCCGCCAAGGCCCGGCTTGAACAGCGCCGCGTTGAACTTGCCGCCGCCGCCAGCGACCTCGCCGAGCAGGTCAAGCTGGGGCGGGCCGAGCGCGCTGCGGCTGAGGCCAAGCGCGCCGAGCTGCCCGATCCCGCCTCTGGCCGCGCCCAGCTCAGCGCTGCCCAGGCCCGCCACGATGCCGCCCGCCAGGGTCTGCAGGCCGCCACGGCAGGTCTTGCCGCGCATGATCAGGCGCTCGCAGTCGCCCGCGAACGGACCTCGGCCCAGCGCGGCGACATCCGCGGCTGGCAGGCCCGCGCCGGCGCCGCCGCCAGCCGCCTCGCCGAAATGGGCCGGCGTTTCGAGGAGATTGCCGAGGAACGCGCGGTGGTCGCGGCCAAGCCCGCCAGCCTGATCCGCGAGATCGAGGGCGGCGAGGAAGTCCGGGCGCGGCTCGGCGCCGAACTCGCCGCCGCCGAAGCGCGGGTTGCCGCGACGAGCGAAGCCGCGCGCGCGATCGAAGCGACCTTCGCGGCTGCCAACGAAGCCCTTGCCACTGCCCGCGAAAGCCGCGCCGGAGCGGCCGCCCGCGCCGAGAACGAGGAAGCCCGCCGCGCCGAAATGGCCGGGATCTCGGGCGAACGCTTCCAGTGCCCGCCGCCGCTGCTGGGTGAGCGCTTCGCCTTCGACACCGGCTGCGTCGCCCATGCCGGCGAGGAAAGCGCGGCGCACGACCGCCTGGTCGCCGACCGCGAGCGGCTCGGCCCGGTCAACCTCGTCGCCGCCGACGAATTGGCCGAGCAGGAAGGCCGTCATGCCGCCAGCATCGCCGAACAGGCCGAGCTGACCGAGGCGGTCCACCGCCTGCGCGGCTCGATCGGCAACCTCAACCGCGAAGGCCGCGAACGCCTGCGCGCCGCTTTCGAGGCGGTCGACCAGCACTTCCAGCGGCTGTTCACCCGGCTGTTCGAAGGCGGCCAGGCGCATTTGGCATTGGTCGACAGCGACGATCCGCTCGAAGCCGGGCTCGAGATCTTCGCCCAGCCCCCGGGCAAACGCTTGCAATCGCTGACGCTGCTGTCAGGTGGTGAGCAGGCACTAACCGCGATCGCCCTTATCTTCGCGCTGTTCCTAACCAATCCGGCACCAATCTGCGTGCTCGACGAAGTCGATGCGCCCTTGGACGACGCCAACATCGAACGCTTCTGCGACCTGCTCGACGCGATGGTGACCGAAACCCAGACCCGCTACCTGATCGTCACCCACAACGCCGTCACCATGAGCCGCATGCACCGCCTGTTCGGCGTGACCATGGTCGAACGCGGCGTCTCGCGGCTGGTCAGTGTCGATCTGGAGGGGGCGGAGGAACTGCTGGCGGCGGAGTGATGGGGAGCGTCAGAGTGAACCTTCGTTGCCCCAGAACCAAAGCCGATTGTCGCCATTACGGAGAATTTCCGCAACTCCCTTCGACACGGGTATTGAACGCCATTTACCTGCGGCTGATTTCTGAATTCCTTTCTTGATGTCGCGAATCAAATTGCCAATTGCATGCCAATCAACTCCCGCAATTTGCTCTTCGGAAAACCTTCCTCTCGTTGATGCCAAAGACTCGAAAATCAACTCGTTGAATCCGATCAGATTCGAATTTGGCGCATTGATGTGAGCAATTCTAAGGAAGGCTGGGCTGGTCAAACTTGTGCGCCCTTTTCCTCCAGACCACTGGCGGCCCTCCTCGTTGAAGACGATTCGCGTTTCGGCTGGGGTGGAGGAGATGTCTGAAGGCCAAGCAACCACCGAAGTGAAATGGTTTGGATCGCTCCATTCCTCGACGGGGAAGCACTCAAACTGCCGCAATGGTTGATCAGGCCGGGAGGAGCCTTCGAGAAGGCGCATACCGGGTAGCCCTGCGATCGTTTGCCAGAGTTCGATAACTTCGCATTCAGTGGCAAAAAACGGAAAAGTTCGGCTCATGTCAAGACTGTGGATCAGTTCGAAATGAAACTCAATATAGCGGTGGTCTCAGTTCAATCCCCGTCCATGCCGAGCTTGTCGAAGCACTGCACTTTTACGCCAGCGGAAGCACCCAGCCTCACCAAAAATAAGGACAGTCCTTCGACAGGCTCAGGACGGACGGGGTTGGGGTAGTAACATGCCTGGCTCGCTTCAACGCGCGATCTTGTCGTCGCGCATCAAACCGAGAATGGTGTAGTCCTCGCCGCCAACCGACAAGGAATAATGCGCCTCCTCAAGCGCTCTCTCAGGGGTGAGCGCCACTGCAATCATTGGCTCGATCTCGTATCCGTCCCATTGATACCAGATTGTCCATGCCCAACCCGTTGCAACCTCCACTTCCAAGCGTTTTCCCATACGCAATCATACTCGCGCCTGGGCGTCGGCCGCAACTGAAGACGCGTCGTAAATGGATCAATTGCAAGGATGATTTTCACGCTACTGGCCGCCCCACCAGGTCAGCAACCACCAGAAAACTCAATCAAATCCCAGCGATTGCCATAAAGGTCCTCGAACACGGCGACCCGACCATAATCCGCCTGTTTGGGCTCGCGGACAAAGCGGACGCCGGCTGCACTGAACGCCGCATAATCCCGCGCGAAGTCATCGGTCCGGAGGAACAGGAACACCCGCCCACCGCACTGGTCGCCGATGAACCGCTCCTGCTCTGCCGTCGCTGCCCGCGCCAGCAGGATCGAGGTCGCCGCTTCCACTGCGCTGGGCGGTCTAACTAGCACCCAGCGCTTGTCCTGCTCGGGCTGGTAGTCATCCGCGATCAGCTCAAAGCCAAGCTTGCCGCAGTAGAAAGCGATCGCCTCGTCATAATCCCGGACCACCAGGGCGATGTGAGCCAGGCTCTTCTGCACGCCCTCAATCCAGCACAAACCGCGGCCCCGTGCCCCCAGTCCCCGCTCGGTCATCACGGTTATACAGCTGGCACCTTTGCAGGCTCAGGCAGCCGCAGCCGATGCATTCATCCAGCTTGGCCCGGGTCAGCGAGAGCAGCTGGATCTTCTTGTCGATCTGGAAACGCATCGAGCGGCTGATCCGCTGCCAGTCGGTCAGTGTCGGGGTGCGGCCTTGCGGCAGGGTGGCGAGCTGGGCTTCGATTTCGGCGAGGCCGAGCCCGAGGCGCTGCGCGATCAGGATGAAGCTCAGCCGGCGAATGTCGCTGCGCAAGAAGCGGCGCTGGTTGCCCATGGTCCGGAACGCCTGGACCAGCCCCTTGTCCTCGTAGAAGCGGATCGCCGAAACCGCGAGGCCAGTGCGCCGCGCCAGTTCGCCGATCGGCAGGAGGTCGTTCTTGTCCATGGCGGCCCTCGCAGAAAGTGCTTGATCTCAAGTAGGCTTGAGGTTGCACAAGGTGCAAGGGCAGTGATTCGACGCTGCGACCAAGCGACTCAGAAAAAGGACGAACGCCATGCCATCCGGGTTTCTCGAACACGCCAACATCACCGTCAGCGATCCCGAACGCTCCTCCGCGCTGCTCCAGGCCTTGTGCGGCTGGCACGAGCGCTGGCGCGGGCCCTCGCAGCTCGGCGGTTGGACCATCCACGTCGGCAACGAGCGTGACTACATGGCGGTCTATACCCACGACGGCCCGGTGCCGCGTTTCACCAAGGGCCAGCCGCTCAACCACGTCGGGCTGGTGGTCGACGATCTGGATGAGGCCGAGCGGATCGTGGTCGAAGCCGGGCTGGTTCCCTTCAGCCACGGCGACTATGAGCCCGGTCGCCGGTTCTATTTCTTCGACTGGGACGGGATCGAGTTCGAGATGGTGAGCTACGAATAAGTGGGTTCACGCAGAGACGCAGAGGAGAAAGGGAGACGCCGAGATGGTGCGCTCTTGGCGAAGCCGCTTTTCCAGCAAACTGTTCCGTTATTGGCGCCCTTGGATTGGTTGCGGGCCTTCGGCCCAGCGAAGCCTCTCTGCGTGAACCATCACAACAGCACCGGCTGCGCGCTGCCCCCGGCCCAGCGCTCGGCAGTCTGATCGACGGTAAGCGCGCCTTCCCAGATCCGGCACAGCGCCAGCGCCTCGTCGATGCTGCCCTCCAGCCAAGTGCGCTGCGCTGCAGGGCTGAGGATCAGCGGCATCCGGTCGTGGACCTCGGCCATTTGCGGGTGCCCATCGACCATCACCAGTGTGTAGGCATCACCCCATTCGGCGGTTGGTCGCCACAGCCCGGCGACCGCGAATATCGCCTCGCCCGGCTGGCCGTACCAGGTGCGGGTCATCCGGCCCTTTTCGCCCTCAGCCTCGGCCCATTGACTGACCGGGACCAGGCAGCGGCGGTGGACGAAGCTGTCGCGCCAGAAGCCCGTCAGCAGCTTGTCCTCGCGCGCGTTGGTCACTGGCTTGGGCCTCAGCGGCTGGCCCTGCTTGCCCTTGAGCACCAAGGGGAAGCCCCAGTTCAGTGCCCGGGCGCGGTCGTCGGCGATCACCAGACCGGGATAGCCGGGATAGACCTCGTGGGCATAGTTGGCACCCAGATCCGCTTCGACTTCGAACAGCCGCGCAACCTCGGCAGTGCCCTTGGTCATGCGGTAGAGGTTGCACATCCTAGCGCAGCCGCGCGCAGCCCTGGCGGGTCTCGCCGGCGAAGGCGACCATCGCGGTCCAGGCATAGACCGTGTCGCTCATCCCGTCGCTGCAAGTTCCCGGCGCGATTCGCAGGGTGAAAGGGCTGCCTTCGAAGGTCCCGGTCCAGACCTGGGCCTCGCCCTCGATCGTGCGCCGCGCGGGGAATTCGGTGCCCTTGATGTTCTCAGGCGTGGTATAGCGCAGGCGGCCGGGCTCGACAAACACGGCCCAGAACGGCTCTGTGCCGAGCGCCTGAAAGGGTTGCTCGGGGACCGGTACTGGACTTGGCACGGCCGCCTTGACCTCGACAGGGGTCACCTTTTGGGGCGGCGGCGCGCGGTCGCACCCCACCAGCGCCAGCGCGGCCAGTACCAGAGCGCTACGCATTGCCGACCACCCAGCAGGTGAGCGCGAGCAGCAGCCCGGTGGTGCGGTTTGAACGGAAGCGGGCAAGGGCGTTGTCGGCATTGTCGGGCTCCAGCGATGCGGCCTGCCAGGCAAGGTGCAGCGCGGCGGGGAGCAATGCAAGCAGCGCGATCCAGTCGGGCCGCAGCAGCCACACCGCCAGCGCCCACAGTGCAACTGCCCCGCCATAGAACCCCGCCACCGCTGGCTTGATCTGCCGCCCCAGCGTCAGCGCCGAGGAGCCGATTCCGACCAAGGCATCATCCTCACGGTCCTGGCAGGCGTAGATCGTGTCATAACCCACGCACCACAGCACCGACCCGGCATAGAGCGCGGCGAGCACGTCGAGCCGATCAGAGCGCAACGCGATCCATCCGACCGGCCCCCCCCAGGTGAAGACCAGCCCGAGCCAGGCCTGCGGAAAGCCAGTCAGCCGCTTCATGAACGGATAGGCCGCGACGAGCGCCAGACTGGCGAGCGCCACCAATTGCGCCTGCCAGCGCAGTTGCAGCAACACGATCAGGCCGAGCCCGCACAGCGCGAGGAGCCAGACCCACGCCGCGCGCTTGCTCACCCGCCCGCTGGCGATCGGACGGCTGGCGGTTCGCGCCACGCGGGCGTCAAGATCGGCATCGACGATGTCGTTGTAGACACACCCTGCCCCGCGCATCGCGATTGCGCCGAGCAGCAGCCATAGCAGGAGGTCCCAGCGCGCCTGTCCGCCGGCCAGCAGCAGCCCCCAGGCGCAAGGCCAGAACAGCAGCCACCAGCCAATCGGCCGGTCGAACCGGGCAAGCTGGGCATAGTCGCGCAAAGGCTGCGGCAGCGCGGCGACCAGCCCACGGTGTTGTGTGTCAGGGACGATTTCCATCGGCATGGCTGGCCTATTGAGCGCTCAACGCTCAATTGACAATCCTGAACATTCATGATAATTCCGTTTTATCATGCTTACGTGGAGTTCATCATGAAAATCTCTCGAAAGGGCGCATCTGCCAATCATGGCTTGCGATCAGTAGAAATCCCAAGGCTTAAGGTATCCATCGACCTCGAAGTCGGGGAATTTTACTTGAAATGCAACGAACCTGTGAGAGACTTCGGTAGAACCAATTCAAGACATACTTATAAAATTGCAATTCCGCTAAGTGAATATGTTGCAATGACAAACGAACTTTCTCAAAACATCAAGCTCTTGGACGACGAGGACGCAGTCAAAGAACTGCAGAAATTGACCGTCCCGTTCATTAGACTTGGGAACCTTCTAGCCACACGAGGTTGATGCGAATGCCCGCCACCCCCGCCTGGCCGCCGCGAAGCGCCCCGCGCCTGTTTGTGCCCGGACCGTTGGCTGCGGAAGCCTCGGTCGTAATCGATGGCCCGCAGGCGCACTACCTTGCGCGCGTCATGCGCCTTGGCGAAGGCGCTGCGGTGGTGCTGTGCGATGATCTCACCGGCGAATGGGCCGCGCGGGTTGCCTCGGCGGGCAAGCGCGAAGTGGTCGTCACGGTCGAAGCCCAGCTCCGCCCGCGCGAAGAAGTTCCCGATTTCACCCTTTGCGCTGCCCTGCTCAAGAAAGACCGCTTCGATCTGGTGCTGGAGAAGGCCTGCGAGCTGGGGGTGCGGCGGATCCAGCCGGTGCTGACCCGGCGCTGTGTGGCCGACAAGCTCAACCTCGAACGGGCGCGGGCGATCCTGACCGAGGCGGCCGAGCAGTGCGCCCGCACCGCTCTGCCAGAGCTTCTAGCGCCAGTGAAGCTGGAGGCGCTGCTCAAGGAGTGGCCGCAGGATCGCGCGCTGTTCTTTGCTGACGAGCTGGGCGGCGATCCCGCCGCCGCCGCCTTTGCCGCGCAGACCGGTCCCGCCGCGCTGCTCACCGGCCCCGAAGGCGGCTTCGACGAGGCCGAGCGCGCGGCGATCCGGTTGTTCTCCCCGGCCCGCGCGATCACGCTGGGCCCGCGGATCCTGCGCGGCGAGACTGCGGCGATTGCTGCGACCGCGCTGTGGATGGGCACGGCGGGGGATTGGTGAGCAGATCCTCCCCGGCACGGGGAGGGGGACCATCCGCAGGATGGTGGAGGGGTACGCGCGGTGATCGCTACCCCTCGCCGTCAGGACCACTCGCCC
>JANOGS010000206.1:0-6653 GCA_031414115.1 Novosphingobium sp.
TGGAGCTGGAAATCACCGAGACCGTGCTGCTCGATCATTCCAAGCAGACCGAGGACTTCATGGCCGAATTGTCCGCAGCGGGCGTACGGTTCGCGCTCGACGATTTCGGTACCGGCTATTCCTCGCTCGGCTATCTCAGCAAGTACCCGTTCGGCAAGATCAAGATCGACCGCTCGTTCGTCTCGGGCGAGAACGCTGGAGCGAAAAGCGAGGCGATCATCCGCGCGGTTTCGGAAATGGCCTCGGGGCTGGACATGGCGATTGTCGCCGAAGGGATCGAGACGATCGAACAGGTCAAGGCGGTCCGCGCTGCGGGCTGTACCTTGGGTCAAGGCTATTACTTCAGCCGCGCGGTGCCCGACTACCTTGCCGGCATGCTGCTCGCCCAAGAGCGCGACAAGCTCGAACCCAAGCGCGCGGCGGGCTAATTCAGGGACAGTATACTAATTAGCCGCCGATTGATGATCACTGATCGGGGTCAGGATCGGTTAATTAGTATACTGTCCCTGAATTAGCCAAGCTTTTTGCAATTGCGAATCATTAGCATAAATTAGTTGCCGCTCCGGGCGCTTAGCGCCTTGCAATCGCCATATCAGCGGACTAGTGCCAAGCCATTCGCCGGGCGGCCCATGCTCCATGCGGGATGGTACGGGGCGCCCACAGGCCCATTGCGATCCCGCGTTCGGACAAAGGATTTCCTCGCTTTATGGCCAAGAACACTGGACGCAAGAAGATCGCCCTGATCGGCGCCGGCAACATTGGCGGCACGCTCGCCCACCTCGCCGCGCAGAAGGAATTGGGCGACATCGTCCTGTTCGATGTGGTCGAGGGCGTGCCCCAGGGCAAAGCGCTCGACCTGTCGCAGTGCGGCCCGGTCGAGGGCTTCGACGCCAAGGTCACCGGCTCGAACGACTACAAGGACATCGCCGGGGCAGACGTGATCATCGTCACCGCCGGGGTCGCGCGCAAGCCGGGGATGAGCCGTGACGACCTGCTCGGGATCAATCTGAAAGTGATGAAGGCAGTTGGCGAGGGGATCAAGGCCAACGCCCCGAACGCCTTCGTGATCTGCATCACCAACCCGCTCGACGCGATGGTATGGGCCTTGCGCGAATTTTCCGGCCTGCCGCACCACATGGTTGTCGGTATGGCCGGGGTGCTGGATAGCGCCCGGTTCAGCCACTTCATCGCCGATGAGTTCGCGGTCTCGGTCCGCGACGTCAACACTTTCGTGCTCGGCGGCCACGGCGATACGATGGTGCCGGTGGTGCGCTACTCGACGGTCAACGGCATCCCGGTGCCCGACCTGGTGAAGATGGGGCTCTCCACCCAGGCCAAGATCGACGCCATCGTCAAGCGCACCCGCGGCGGCGGCGGCGAGATCGTCGCGCTGCTCGGCACCGGCTCGGCCTATTATGCCCCGGCGGCCAGCGGCATCGCCATGGCCGAAGCCTACCTCGGCGACCAGAAGCGCATCCTGCCCTGTGCGGCTTACGTTGAGGGCAAGTACGGCCTCGACGGGCTCTACGTCGGCGTCCCGGTGCAGATCGGCGCCGGCGGGGTCGAGAAAATCATCGAGATCGAACTCGACGCCGAGGACAAGGCCGGGCTGCAGGTCAGCGTCGATGCGGTCAAGGAACTGCTGGTTGCCTGCAAGGCGATTGAGCCGAGCCTTGGTTGAACGAGGATTCATCGCCGCCGCACTGGCTGCCGGTTTGCTGGCTGGCTGTGGCCCGATGACTCCTGAAGATCAGGCGGAGATGGATATTCTCGTCGCTTGTGCAGCTAAGTCAGAGCAGCTCTTTCCGGTATTGGCAGCAAAATCGGACGTTAAGACCGATGAGGAAGCTGGGATCAAAGTCCGTGTCGGAAACGATGGTCATTTCGTTTTGGAAGTCCCAAGCGCTGGACCCAGCCGTGTGTCTTCATTCGCCTGGACCTGTGCAGGCAACGCCAATCGTCGAACAATCGACATGATCGAGTTCGACGGAATTGCAAAGCGCCCAGCATCGGGCGAAACGTGGAGTTTTTAGATGTCCATCCTCGTCAACAAATCCACCAAGGTCATCACCCAGGGGATGACCGGCGCCACCGGCACTTTCCACACCGAGCAGGCGCTGGCCTATGGCACGCAGATGGTCGCAGGCGTTACGCCCGGCAAGGGCGGGACGACGCACATCGGCCTGCCGCAGTTCGATAGCGTGGCCGAGGCCAAAGCTGTCACCGGCGCCACTGCCTCCTGCGTCTATGTCCCGCCGCCGGGCGCGGCCGATGCGATCCTTGAAGCGATCGATGCCGGGATCGAGCTGATCGTGTGCATCACCGAGGGGATTCCGGTGCTCGACATGGTCCGGGTCAAAAGGGCACTCAGCGGCACACAGAGCCGCCTCATCGGTCCAAACTGCCCCGGCGTGCTGACCCCGAACGAGTGCAAGATCGGGATCATGCCTGGGTCGATCTTCAAGGCCGGCAGCGTCGGCGTGGTCAGCCGCTCGGGCACCTTGACCTATGAGGCGGTGTTCCAGACCACCCAGATCGGGCTCGGCCAGACCACCGCGGTCGGGATCGGCGGCGATCCGGTCAACGGCACCAATTTCATCGACGTGCTTGAGCTGTTCATGGCCGACGACGCGACCAAGTCGATCATCATGATCGGCGAGATCGGCGGCGACGCCGAGGAACAGGCCGCGCAGTTTATCGCCGACGAGGCCAGGCGCGGGCGCCGCAAACCGATGGTCGGGTTCATCGCCGGGCTGACCGCCCCTCCGGGCCGCCGGATGGGCCACGCCGGGGCGATTGTCTCGGGCGGCAAGGGCGGCGCGGAGGACAAGATCGCGGCGATGGAGGCGGCCGGGATCCGGGTTTCGCCTTCTCCCAGCGAGCTTGGGGTTACACTCGATGCGATGCTCAAGGAGCTTGCGTAGTACCTTAGTAACAAGGTGAAAGGCCCCTCACCTTTAAGGAGAGGGTGAGTTAAGGCGAAAAGGCCAGACCAATGGGCAACGAAAGCCACGACTTCCTCCCCGACGACCCGCAACCCGGGCCAAGCTGGGCGCGTCCCGGCTGGCCGCTGGCGGGCGGCACCTCGGAGGACGACCTTACCCAGGCGCTCGACCCCACCGCGATGCTCGCCGCGATTAAGGCCGCGACCAAGGGCGCGCCCGCCCCCGATGGCCGCGCCATCGAGGAAGCCGCGGCAGATTCGATCCGGGCGATGATGCTGGTGCGGACCTACCGCGTGCGAGGGCACCTCGGCGCCGATCTCGATCCGCTCGGCCTCAGCAAGCAGGAGCTGCCCGCCGATCTCGATCCCGAATACCACGGCTTCAGCGGCGCCGCGCTCGATCGCCAGGTCTACCTTGGCGGCACCCTGGGGATGCAGTGGGCGAGCGTTCGCCAGCTGGTCGAGATCCTCAAGCGCAATTACTGCGGCAAGGTCGGCTTCGAATACATGCACATCGCCGATGTCGAGGAGCGGCGCTTCATCCAGGACCGGATCGAGGGCGGCGACAAGTCGATCGACTTCACTCCGGAGGGCAAGAAGGCGATCCTCAGCGCAGTGATCCGCGGCGAGCAATACGAGAAGTTCCTCGGCCGCAAGTACGTCGGCACCAAGCGCTTCGGGCTTGATGGCGGCGAAGCGATGATCCCCGCGCTCGAGGCGGTGATCAAGTACGGCGGCAGCCGCGGGATCCGCGAGATCGTCTACGGCATGGCCCACCGCGGCCGGCTCAACATCCTCGCCAACGTCATGGCCAAACCCTACCGGGTGATCTTCCATGAGTTCTCCGGCGGCACCGCCAACCCCGAGGATGTCGGCGGTTCGGGCGACGTCAAGTACCACCTTGGCACCAGCACCGACCGCGAGTTTGACGGGATTTCGGTGCACATGAGCCTGGTCCCCAACCCCAGCCACCTCGAAACTGTCGATCCGATCGTGCTCGGCAAGGTTCGCGCCGGGCAGATGTTCCGCGACGATATCGGCAAGGGCAAGCACAAGCAGGTGCTGCCCGTGCTGATCCACGGCGACGCCGCTTTCGCGGGCCAGGGGATCGTCTGGGAATGCTTCGGGTTTTCGGGGGTGCGCGGCTACAACACCGGCGGCTGCATCCATTTCATCATCAACAACCAGATCGGCTTCACCACCAGTCCGCAGTTCAGCCGCGGCTCGCCCTATCCCTCGGACGTTGCCAAGGGCGTCCAGGCGCCGATCCTCCACGTCAACGGCGACGATCCCGAGGCGGTGACTTTCGCCTGCAAGCTCGCCACCGATTACCGCCAGACCTTTGGCCGCGACATCGTTGTCGACATGTGGTGCTATCGCCGCTTTGGCCACAACGAAGGCGACGAGCCGGGCTTCACCCAGCCGCTGATGTACAAGAAGATCCGCGCCCACCCCCCGGTCAGTGCGATCTTCGCCGAGCGGCTGGTCCAGCAAGGCGTGATCGACAAGGACTGGCGCGCCGAAACCGAAACCAATTTCGTCGCGCATCTCGAGGCCCAGTTCGAAGCGTCCAAAAGCTACAAGCCCAACGAGGCCGACTGGTTCGCCGGGCGCTGGACCGGGCTGCACAAACCGGCCGACCCTGAAGGCGCGCGGCGCAATGTGCCGACCGGGATCGAGGCCAAGCTGTTCGACAGCCTGGGCCGGACCCTGACCACGGTTCCGGATTCGATCGAGATTCACAAGACCCTGGCGCGGGTGATCGACGCCAAGCGTGAGATGTTCACCAGCGGCCAGGGCTTCGACTGGGCGACCGGCGAGGCGCTGGCCTTCGGCTCGCTGCTTTCCGAAGGCTTCGGGGTGCGGCTTTCGGGTCAAGATTCGGGCCGCGGCACTTTCAGCCAGCGTCACGCGGTGTGGGTCGACCAGAGCGACGAGCACAAGTACATTCCGCTCAGCACGCTGCCGCATGGCCGCTTCGAGGTTCACGACAGTCCGCTCAGCGAATACGGCGTGCTCGGCTTCGAATACGGCTATGCCAGCGCCGATCCGAAGTCGCTCGTTTTGTGGGAAGCCCAGTTCGGCGATTTCGCCAACGGCGCGCAGATCGTGATCGACCAGTACATCGCCTCGTCCGAATCGAAATGGTTGCGCGCCAACGGACTGGTGATGCTGCTGCCCCACGGCTACGAGGGCCAGGGGCCGGAGCACTCCTCGGCACGGCTCGAACGGTTCCTCCAGCTCTGCGCGCAGGACAATATCCAGGTTTGCAATATCACCAGCCCGGCCAACTATTTTCACGTGCTGCGTCGGCAGATGCACCGCCCGTTCCGCAAGCCGCTGGTGATCATGACCCCCAAAAGCCTGCTGCGCCACCCGATGGCCAAGAGCGAGGCCAGCGAATTCCTGGGTGCAGCGCATTTCAAGCGCATCCTCTCTGACCGGAGCGGCGCCGACAATGCCGCGACCAAGCGCGTCATCCTGTGCTCAGGCAAGATCGCCTATGACCTGATGGAAGCGCGCGACGCCGCCGAGATCGACGACACCCAGATCATCCGGCTCGAGCAGCTCTATCCCTTCCCCGGCGAACCGCTGGCGGTTCGGCTGGCGCGGATGCCCAAGCTTGAAGACGTGGTCTGGTGCCAGGAAGAGCCGAAGAACAACGGCGGCTGGTTCTTCGTCGAGCCTGAGATCGAGGCTTCGCTGATCGCCGCCAAAAGCAAGGTCACCCGCCCGCGCTATGCCGGCCGCGTCGCCAGCGCCTCACCCGCCACCGGGCTGGCCAAACGCCACGCTAGCGAGCAGGGCATTCTGATCGGCCACGCGCTCGGCACTTCGGTGCGCTCGGAGATTAGGCGACGGAAGAAGGGCTGAGCGCTATGCGTACCCATCTCGAATTTCATGCGGCGCAGTTTGAAGAACCTGAGGGTGTCGGGAATTCCTACAATCCCGACATTCAAGGTGCCAGGCTGGCAGATTTCCTGTCAACCGAGTTCAAGGCTCTGGGCTATTCCGGTGAGGTCATTGAGGAAGATTGGGGATGGATGATCGACCTCGCCAATGATGAGTTTCGCACATGGCTAGGCTGCGCAGCTTACGGAAGTCCAAGGGACTGGCTGGTGTTCATTGAACCAAACAAGCCGTTTGTCCGCAAGTGGCTAAAGAAGATCGATACGCAAACGACGGTGGCCAAGATAGCCGATCAACTGGAAGCAGTTCTCACGACCAAAGGCAGTGCCACCGGGCTTAAGTGGTGGTCGGACCAAGACTCAGGAAGAAAATGACATGAGCACTGAAGTCAAAGTCCCAACCCTGGGCGAAAGCGTATCGGAAGCCACCATCGGCGAATGGCTCAAGCAGCCTGGCGAGACGGTGGGTCTCGACGAGCCGATCGCCAGCCTGGAAACCGACAAGGTCGCGGTCGAAGTCACCGCAACGGTTGCGGGAGTGATGGGGGCGCACATTGCCAAGGTTGGCGATACCGTCGCGGTCGGCGCGCTGATCGCGACGATCGAGGATTCGGTGCCGTCCGCCGGGGCCGAACCCGTGGCCGAACGCACTGAAGCACCGATCGCTCCGGCGAGCGACAGCATGCCCCCGAAAGCCCCGATTGCCGAAACCTCCACTCTCTCCCCCGCGGTGCGGCGTGCAGTGCTGGAGCACGCCATCGATCCGGCCAGCATCAAGGGCACCGGCAAGGACGGCCGCC
>JANOGS010000207.1:0-2658 GCA_031414115.1 Novosphingobium sp.
GTCGTTTTATGCCGAGCTGATCTGGGAAGCGCGCAAGAAGCGGGCGATGACGACGATCACCGAGCGCCGCCGCGAGATGGACTGGGTGGTGGTGCGCAACCGCACCCAGCACCTCGAAGCGCGCAATATGCGGCGGCTCGACCAGGCGCTGACCGAGCTGTCGAAGCGGGTCGGCTTTCGCGTCGCCAGCGGGCTCAGCGAACGGGTGATCTACCGCGAACTGTTCCCCTCGGGCCTGACTCTGCTCGACAAGGGCCAGCTCGGCGAGCTTGGCACCAGCCACTTGGTTGCCCGCCAGGAACTGCGTGCACTGCTCGCCAGCCTCAATCTGCCGATGCCCCGCCCGAGCGCGCCTGAGCTGGCGCTGGCGGGGAACGGCTGACCCGGTGGGCAAGGTACTGCTCCTGCTGGCGCTGGCTGGGGCGGCCTGCCGGATGCTGACCGGGCGTTGGCCGTGGGAACTTTGGGCCTGGTCGGAGCGTTCACAGCAGGAAGCCCAAGCGCGATCCTTGCTCGGCGTAAATGCTAGGGCGACGCG
The DNA here is from genome assembly GCA_031414115.1 of Novosphingobium sp. GTDB lineage: Bacteria > Pseudomonadota > Alphaproteobacteria > Sphingomonadales > Sphingomonadaceae > Novosphingobium. The sequence continues at coordinate 539 of JANOGS010000207.1, forward strand.
CGAAGAGTTAGCTGAAGCCCACCGCCGCCTGCTAGCCCGGGTCCATCCCGACCGCGGCGGCAGCAACGAAGCCGTCCATCAAGCCAGTGCTGCGCGCGACCTGCTGCTCGCGCGGCTCGACAGGAACGAGAACACCCACCCATGAGCCACCAATTCCACACTACCGTGCTGCGCGAATATGATATCCGCGGGATCATTGGCGAGACCCTGAGCGAGGCGGATGCCTATGCCATCGGCCGCGGTTTCGCGACACTGCTGCGCGCCGAGGGCGGCACCCGGGTGGCGGTCGGCTATGACGGGCGGCTGAGCTCGCCGGTGCTGGAAGAGGCGCTGGTCGCCGGGCTCAACGATAGCGGCTGCGATGCGGTGCGGGTGGGCATGGGGCCAACCCCGATGCTCTACTACGCCGAAGCCTCAATGGAGGATGTGCAGGGCGGCATTCAGATAACTGGCAGCCACAATCCCGCCAATTATAATGGCTTCAAGATGGTATTTCGGGGCCGCCCGTTCTTCGGCGCGGATATCCAGGAGCTCGGCCGGCTGGCCGCTGCCGGCGCCTGGAGCGAGGGCGGCGGTGGCCATGAGCATCGCGAGATCCTCGAGGCTTATGTCGCGCGGATCGCTGAGGGGCTCGCCGGGATCACGGCCGACAGCCTCGCCGACCTCAAGGTCGGTTGGGATGCGGGCAACGGCGCCGCCGGCCCCGCGCTCGAACTGTTGGTCCAGAAGCTTCCTGGCGAACACCATACGCTCTTCACCCAAGTAGACGGGGCGTTCCCGAACCATCATCCGGATCCCACCGAGGAGAAGAACCTTGCCGATCTGAAGGCGCTGGTCGCGGCCAAGAACCTCGATTTCGGCGTGGCTTTCGATGGCGACGGCGACCGGATCGGGGCGATCGATGGCCAGGGCCGGGTGATCTGGGGTGACCAGTTGCTCATGATCTACGCCGAAGACCTCCTGCGGATGCTGCCCGGAGCCGCGATTATCGCGGATGTGAAGGCCTCGCGGGCTCTATTCGAGCGGGTCGCAGAACTTGGTGGAAAGCCGTATATGTGGAAAACCGGACACAGCCTGATCAAATCCAAAATGAAGGAAACTGGCGCGCCGCTGGCCGGCGAGATGAGCGGCCACGTGTTCTTCGCGCATGAATACTATGGCTACGACGACGCGCTCTACGCCGCAGTCCGGCTGATCGCCGCCTCAGCGCGGCTCGGCAAGTCGGTGACGCAGTTGCGCAGCGAAATGCCCGCATTGGTCAATACCCCGGAAATGCGCTTCCAGGTTGATGAGGCGCGCAAGTTCGCAGTGGTCGAGGAAGTTCGCGATCGCCTGAGCGCTGCGGGCGCCGAAGTCGATGCCACCGACGGGGTGCGGGTTTCGACACCCGACGGTTGGTGGCTGCTGCGCGCCTCGAACACCCAGGACGTCCTGGTCGCCCGCGCCGAAAGCGACAATCAGGCCGGGCTCGACCGGCTGATGGGACAGATCGACGCCCAGCTCGCGGCTTCGGGTCTGGAGCGCGGGCCGCAAGCCGGGCATTGATCGCGAATCAACTGGCAGTCAGCGTGATTTCGGTCGCCGGCTCCGGATCGACGGGTTCAGCCAGCGCCGGCGGTGCCAGCGTGGCGGTGCCGGGCTGCTTCTTCTTCATCCGGGTCCAGTCGACCACGTCATAGCCGAGTTCGCCCAGGCAGGTACTCATGCTATTGCGGTACTTCTTCTCGCGACCGGAACGGATCATCCGGTTGACGCCGAATCCGGCAGCGAGCCCGACAAACGGAATCGCCGCGCTCATCACTGCGCCCGCCGTCGTGACGCCCCAACCTACGGTTCCCGATGCAGCAACAAATGCGGCTCCACCGATCACTGCCACGCCGCCCGCGCCGCCGGTAGCCGCGGCCGAAGCAAAGTTGCCCTTGTGACCTTTGCGGACCAGCTGGTCGCAGGTGGCGAAGGTTTGCGTTTCACCCTGGTTGATCGCGAGGGCAGCGGACGCAGGCCTGACCGTGGCCGAGAAGGTCCGCGGTTTGGTCGAGCAGGCGCTGCAGGCCAGGGCTGCGACAAAGCAGATTGCGAGATGTTGACGATGGGACATTTGGGTTCTCCCCGTTCTGGTT
>JANOGS010000208.1:0-12567 GCA_031414115.1 Novosphingobium sp.
TCGACCGTTCCAACGGCAAGGCCGATGTGGGAATGCCGCTGGTCTCGCTGCTGCGGCTCGATGTGCCCGACTATGCAGCGGACGACCTGCCGCCCGAACTGGCGGCGATCCCGGCGGAGAAGCCGGGCAGCCGGGATTTGAAGGCGTGAGACTTCGCCTCGGCGTCAACATCGATCACGTCGCCACCATCCGCAACGCGCGCGGCGGCGACCATCCCGATCCGGTGCGCGCGGCGCAGATCGTTGCAGCGTGCGGCGGCGACGGGATCACCGCGCACTTGCGCGAGGACCGCCGCCACATCCGCGACGACGACCTCGCCCGCATCCAGGCCGCGACCGACCTGCCGCTCAACCTCGAGATGGCCGCGACCGAGGAGATGCTGGAAATCGCACTGCGCCACCGCCCGCACGCCGCGTGCATCGTCCCCGAACGGCGCGAGGAGCGCACCACCGAGGGCGGGCTCGACGCCGCGGGCCAGCACAACCGCCTCGCCCCGATCGTGGCGCGGCTGGCCGATGCGGGGATCCGGGTCAGCCTGTTCATCGCCCCCGAGGAACGCCAGATCGAGGCGGCGCTGCGACTGCTGGCCCCTGTGGTCGAACTCCACACCGGCGAATATGCCCATGCATCAGGCGATGCCCGCGCGGTCGAACTCAAGCGTCTGGCCGACATGGCCGCGCTCGCCGCCAGGAACGGGATCGAGCCACACGCCGGCCACGGCCTGACCTATGAGAATGTCGCGGCCGTAGCCGCGATCCCGCAGCTCGCCGAACTCAACATCGGCCACTATCTGATCGGCGAGGCGATCTTTACCGGGCTGGAAAGCGCGGTAGTGCGGATGCGCGAACTGATGGATGCGGCCAGATGATCATCGCGATCGGCTCTGACCTCTGCAACATCGAACGCATCGCTGCTTCGCTCGCGCGCTGGGGCAAAAAGTTCGAGAACCGGGTGTTCACCGAGACTGAACGCGCCAAGGGCAATTCGCGCCCCTATACCAAGGCCGGGACGCTGGCGAAGCGCTTCGCCGCCAAGGAGGCGTTCTCCAAGGCGGTCGGCACCGGGTTCAAGCGCGGGGTGTTCATGAAGGACATCGGCGTGGTCAACATGCGCTCGGGCGCGCCGACCTTGCAGCTTGACGGCGGCGCCGCTACCCGCTTCGCCGCCCTGATCCCCGCGGGGCATGAAGGCGTGATCCACCTGACCCTGACCGACGACCATCCCTGGGCTCAGGCCTTTGTGATCATCGAGGCGCGCAAATTGTGAGTGACATGATGGTCGACACTGCCCCGGCAGAACCCGCGCGGGACAAGATCAACTGGCTGGAGGAACTGCGCGGACTGCTGTGGATGCTGCTGGCGGTGCTGGCGTTCCATTCGTTCATTGCCAAGCCGTTCTACATCCCCTCGATCTCGATGATGCCCAACCTGCTGGTCGGCGACCGGCTGGTGGTCTCCAAGTTCCCCTATGGCTGGAACTGGGCCTCGGCGAGCTTCCACGTGCTGCCGCGCGGCAGCTGGCGGGTGCTGGGCGGCACGCCGGCCTATGGCGATATCGTCATCGTCGTCCCGCGCAACCGCACCGACGATCTGATCAAGCGCGTGGTCGCCCTGCCCGGCGACCGGATCGCCATTGTCAAGGGCCAGATCGTGCTCAACGGCAAACCGGTGCCGCAGCAGGCCGAGCCCAGCCTGGCGCTGCCCGCCGACCCGGAACTGATGTGCGGCAACGCGGGTTACGAAAGCCACTGCTACGAAAGTTACCTGCACTTTCGTACCCGTCTGTCCTCGGGCCGGGAAGTGTTTGCGCTGCCCGGACACAGCGAGATCATGCCCAATGGCGCCACTTACCTGGTGATCAACAGTATCGAGAACAGCGAGACCGACTTCATGCCCGAAGTGCTGGTTCCGCCTGGCCACGTCTTTCTGATGGGCGACAACCGCGACCATTCGGCCGACAGCCGGGTGCCAATCGAACGCGACGGGCTGGGCGGGCCGGTGCCGCTGTCTGATGTGGGCGGACGGGCCGAGTTCACCACTTTCTCGCTCGATGGCAGCCAGACCGTGAACCCGCTGACCTGGTGGGGGGCCTTGCGCGAAGGGCGATCCTGGACCAGCCTGCGCCCGGTCCACCTTCCGAAAGACAAGTGATGGCCAGAGCCCCGACCCGCACCCGCCGCGCCGCGCCGCCACCGCCGCTTCCGGTTTCGAGCGAAGCCGGCCCAACCGACATCGCCGATCCGCTGACCAAGCTTGAGGTGAGGAAGGCCGCGGTCTGGATCGGGATCGCGGCGCTGGTGGCACTGATGGTGTTCCTGGCCCAGCCGCTGCTGGTGATTTTCGGCGGCATGGTCTTTGCCGCGACGATCGACGGCGGTGCCCGGCTGCTTGGCCGGGTGGTCAAGATCGGGCGCGGCTGGCGGGTGGCGATCGTGCTGGTGCTGGCGGTGCTGTTCGCGGTCTGGACCGCCTTGTTCGCGGGCAGCCAGATCGCCGCCGAGGCTGCGGCTTTCCCGGCGACGGTCGAATCCCAGGGAATGCGCGCGATCGCCTGGCTCCAGGCCCACGGCTTCGCGATCGACGCCAAGAGCCTCGAAGGCATTGCTCAGCAGTTGCTGGGCGGAGTCGGGCAATTGACCCGCGCGGTTGGCGGCGTGCTCGGCGGGTTTGCCACTGCTTTCCTGGTCATGGTGCTGGGAATCTACTTTGCACTTGAGCCAGACCTTTACCGCCGCGGCTTCGCCTGGCTGCTGCCAACGCGCGAACGCGAACACTTCGAGGGCACCGCAGTGGCGATGGGCAAGACCCTGCGGCGGCTGATGGCCGGGCGGCTGCTGGCGATGTTCGTTGAGGGGATTGCGACCTGGGCGCTGCTCGCCGCTTACGGGGTGCCGATGGCCGGGTTGCTCGGGCTCTTGACTGGACTGCTGGCCTTCCTTCCCAACATCGGCGCGCCAATCTCCGGCGCCTTGATGATGCTGGTCGGCTTTTCGGGCGGGACCGACATGGGGATCTACTGCCTGATAGTTTACCTGGTGGTCCAAATTGTCGATGGCAACATCATCGTGCCACTGGTCGCCAAACACACCGCCGATCTGGCCCCGGCGCTGGTGCTGGGGGCGCAGCTGATCATGGGGGCGCTGTTCGGGATTCTCGGCTTGGCACTGGCCGACCCGCTGGTGGCGATGCTCAAGGTCGCGCTCGAGCGCCAGTCGCTGCGCAACGAAAGTGTCTGAGCATTGGCACGCAAGTTCCTCTATTTTATTGCGTTCTGCATCGTCGTATTTATCGCCGGGCGGATCGCGCTGACGTTCTATGCCGAGGATCTGACCGCGCTGGCGTTTGTTCCTGGCAGCGAGTTTGAGCCGCAACCGACGCTGGCCAAGGGACGCTACAGCGATCCGGCGATGTGGATCGCACGCCCCGGGATTGCCGGCGATCCGGCGCACTGGGCCCCGCCCGGCGCCCCGCCCCTGCCCGAACCCGTCGCGGCTGCGGTGTTCTTCGTCCACCCGACTTCGCATTTCTCGCGCAAGCACTGGAATTCGACGCTGGGCGACAAGGAGACCGACGCCCGCACCAGGATCTTCATTCTCGGGCTGGTCAGTCCCTTTGCCGGAGCGGCCGAACTGTGGGTTCCGCACTACCGCCAGGCAACGCTTGGCGCCTTCCTCACCGAGAAGCCTGAAGGCACCGCTGCGCTCGAGCTGGCTTATGGTGACGTTGTCCTGGCCTTCGACCATTTCGTTGCGAGCGCCCCACCCGAGCTGCCAATCGTGCTGGCCGGGCACAGCCAGGGCGCTTTCCACTTGCGCCGGCTGATCGCCGAGCGCGTGGCTGGCACCCCGCTCGCAAACCGCATCTCCGCAGCCTATCTGGTCGGTTGGCCGCTCTCGATCGACCACGATCTGCCGAAGCTGGGGCTCGAACCCTGCGCCAGGCCCGGCCAGCCGCGCTGCCTGATGAGCTGGCTGAGCTATGGCGAACCGGGCGAGCCGCAGATGACGATCAACGCCTATTCGCGGCGCGACGGGCTCGACGGCGGGCAACTGCGCGGCAGCGCTTTCCTCTGCTCGAATCCGCTTACCGGCGGCCACGGCAATGCCGCCCCGGCCGCGGCCAATCTCGGCACGCTGATCCCCGATGTCACGCTGAAGAACGGCAAGATCGTCCCCGCCTATACCGGCGCCCGCTGCCGCAGCGACGGGGCGCTATCGCTGGGCGGCAACCCCGACATGGGGCCCTATGTGTTCCCCGGGAACAATTACCACGTCTATGACATTCCGCTGTTCTGGATGAATGTGCGCGCCGATTTCGGCGCCCGCGTGGCGGCATGGAAGCCCTGATCACCGCAGCCGCGGGCGAGTTTCGCGCCGCCTTGCCCGATGGCGGGGTGCTGCTCGCGCTCGATCTTGGCACCCAGACGATCGGCACCGCGTTCTGCGACGCCGGCTGGCGCTTTGCCTCGCCCGGCAAGACCCTGAAGCGCGGCAAATTCGGTGCCGACCGCGAGGCGCTGGTGGGGCTGGTGCTTGAACGCAGCGTCAAGGGCGTGGTGATCGGCCTGCCGCTCAACATGGACAGCAGCGAAGGGCCGCGCGCCCAATCGAGCCGTGCCTATGCCCGCAACCTCTCCGCCGCGCTCAGCCTGCCGATCCTGCTGTGGGACGAGCGCTGGTCAACCGCCAGCGCCGAGGGGGCGCTGATTGCGCAGGACATGAGCAGGGCCAGACGCGCGGAGCGGATCGATGCGGCAGCGGCGGCGGTGATCCTCCAGGCGGCGATCGATGCGCTGGCGGGGGGGATGGGATAAGATCCTCTCCATTTTCACGCAGTGCAAATAGGGAGGTGGCAGACGACGCAGGCGGCTGACGGAGGGGTCTCGACGCCGGGAATTACCCCTCCGTCAGCGCTTCGCGCTGCCACCTCCCCATTTGGCTTCGCAAAATGGAGAGGATCTAAGGAAGTTAGCCCACCAGTTCCTCCCGTCGGCTGCGCGCCTCCATCGCCACCATCCGGCTGCCCGCGCCCTCCGCCGCACGCCACAGCGCATCGCGTGCGGCCTCGCTCCCGGCCTGGCTGGCGAGCGCATCCCAGGCGACCAGCCGCATGCGGTCGCTGGGGTGCTGGCGGGCAAAGTTGTGAGCCAGGTCAAGCGCTTCATCGCTGCCGAGCGCCACCGCCAGCTTGATGAAGGCATCGCTGGGCGCGGCGGCCAGGATCGCGCCGATCTCCCGCCGTTCCAGGTCAAAGCGGTACTGATCGAGCCAGGGTTGCGCGCCCTGGGTGTGCATGATGTTGATCGAGACCGACAGCGAATCGGCCGGCAATTGCGCGTGAACATCAAGGTGCGCACGGTAGAGCATGATCTTTTCCGGTTCGAGCCGCGAGCGCCCGGTGAAGCGCAACGAGGGTACCGGCTCACCGCGATAGCCCGCAACTTCGCCGTTATCGTATTCGTAGTAATCGCTCCAATAGCCCGGGCCGAAATAGCCATGGGTGAGGAAGCTGAAATTGTGGTCGTGCGGCAGCCCGATCGCAAAGGTCGAGGCGCCGCTCGCCCGGGTCATGTGCTCGTGCTCGGACGGCCAGATGTTGGCGCGGATGAAATAGTCCCCGCGCGGTGGCACCAGCATCACCACTTGCGGACCATAACCGTTGTCGAGCACGTCATCACGGTGGCGCTTGGCCAGTTCCTCGATCAGCAGGTTTCCCAGGAAATTGCGGTCATTGCCCAGTCGGCGCAGCCAGCGCGCGGCATGGTCCAGGCTTTCCTCATCGTTCGGATCGAACCCGGAGGCATTAAGCGCATCGGCAATTTCGGCGAGCGTGGCGACGCGCTGGTCGGCAATCTCGATCACGCGGGGCATGGGCTGGTTCCATCCTGGTGAGCGGAAAGCTGCGGATAGCTCTCCAGCAGTTGCGCGCGCAGTGCCCCGGCCGGCGCGGCGAGGGGATCGTCAGCGCGAGTGGCAAGGCGGCACAAGGTCGCAAAGCCGGCGCCGGCATCGAGCGCGAGGCATTCGCGCAGCGCCTGCCAGCGCAGCGAGGTTGCGGCTTCTTCCTCGGCCATGGCGGCGAGCAGCGGGGCGGCATCGCTGCGTCCCATCCGGCCGAGCAGCGCCGCAGTCAGCTCAAGCCGGCTGTCGCGCGGCGTGCCTGCGGCCTGATGGATCAGCGCCCCGTCGCTCAGCCGGTACTGGCGGGCAATCGCGCCCTGCCCGATCCGGCGCTGCAGCTTGAGCGTGACCAGGCTACCCGGCACCCGGCGCCACAGCTGGGCTTCGCGCGCGCCCAGACGGTGGCAAACCATGCCAGGAAGCAGCTGCGTCGGCTCGCGCGTCAGTTCGGCCCCGCCGGGTCGTTCGGCCTGCAGCACGACATGTTCAACCTCGGCACTGCCGGTCAGGATCTGTTCCCAGGTCTCGCTGGGCGAAAAGCTGACCGCTTCAGGCTGCGGCCGGCGGGCAAGGCCGGTGCCGTCGATCGCCTGCAGCACCAGCGTGGCGGTGCCATGCCGCGCGACCACCAGCGAGGCCATCACCTCGTCGCAATAATGGCGCATGGTCACCTGGGCGAGCGGGGCCGCAGCCAATTCGGCGCATTGCACCGCAACCAGCCCGGCCACGAACTCCGCCGCGCTGGGATCGCCGGGCGTGAACAAGGCGGCAAGGACCGGCAAGTCCTCAAGCTCGGCTCCGGCCGCATAGCTGGCAAGTTCACTCTCGGCGATCGCCGCGCCGGAATGTTCGCGCCAGCGCGCGGTAACTTCGTTCAGCCGGTTCTGCGCGAGGCGCTGCGGGGAGAAATCTCCCCGCAGCGCCTGCAATTCCGGACGGATCAGCATCCGGGCCGCCTCAAACCGGTGCGAGCTGCATGACGATGTCGTAGACATAGACCATCATGATGATCACCGTGTCGTCCGACTGCAGCGCCTGCGCGGGATTGAGCTGGCTGCCGAACACCCCGGTGAGAGTGTCGAGATCGGGCAAGGCAGAGAGGTCGATTTTGGGCAAGTTCATGGCCATTTTTTCCCAGGTTGCGCGAAACCCCATGTCCCGCGCCCGGCCAGCTTCCCCCGCGCAGCGTGCCGACAGAAATTAAAAGATTGTAATCGCCCCGGCGCGCCAGCATTGAGCCGGGCGATGAGCAGTTCCGAAACCTCGCCAGGCCAACACCAGCTGCCGCCCGGAACTGGCTTCGATCCGGCGCGGGCGGCCAGGATGATGACCGGGCATGGCCATGGCGGCTGGCTGGGGCTGATCTACCATGGCCACGGCACCGGCTGGCTCGAACTGGCCCTACCCTGGCGCGAGGATCTGGTTGGCGAGCCGGCCAGCGGAGTGCTCGCTTCGGGGCCGATCATCAGCCTGATGGACAACGCCACCTCGATGTCGGTGTGGACGCTGACCGGGCAGTTCACACCGCAAGTCACGCTCGATCTGCGGGTTGACTACATGCGCGCTGCAGTGCCGGGGCAGACGGTGATCGGCCGCGGCGAATGCTACAAGCTGACCCGGACCATCGCCTTCATCCGCGGCATCGCCCACGACGGCGATCCGACCGATCCGGTTGCCCATGTCGCCGGAACCTTTATGGCCACCCACCGAACCTACCAGTGACCGCGCCGCTGCTGCCGCCTTATGCCGCCGCCCTGGGCATCTCGATCGACCATGACGAAGATGGACTGCCGGTACTCCAGGTCGATTTCTCCGACCGGATCATGGGCCGACCCGGGTTCCTCCACGGCGGCGCGCTGGGGGGGTTGATGGAAATGGCCGCGATCGCCGCGCTGCGCGCCGAACTGGCGCGTCGGGGCGAGGTAATGCGTTTGAAGGCGGTCAACATCCAGGTCGAATTCATGCGCGGCGGCACCGCCCAGCGGACTTTCGCGACGGGCCAGGTAACCCGCGCCGGTCGCCGCGTTGCTCTGGTCAATGCCGAGGCCTGGCAGGATGACCGCACCAGGCCGATCGCGCTGGCGCAAATGAAAATGCTGCTCAGCGCCAACGAATGACCACGGTCAGGCCGGGGTGATCAGTCGCCCCGTTCCCGCCGCCGAGCTCGCGCCGCACGGCGTCGGCCCGTGATCTGGCAAGCACCGCCGCGGGCACATCCGGATCGTGCAGAACCAGGTCGGCAGTGCCAAGCCAGCGCGCCTGGCGCAATGTGAGGTCATCGGGATCGGTGCTGGTCAGCACAATCTCGACCACTCCGCCAGACGTAGCTTCAGCACCCGCCAACCAGTCGTCAAACCTCTCTAAACTGCCCGTTGCGAGCGGATCGAGTACCCCGCGATCGGCCAGCGCCGCATCGAGCGCGCGGCGGCGTTCGCCGGGGTCGGGCCAGCGCTCGCGCAACCTGCCGCGCGCCGCACCCAATGCCTCGGCCAAAGCGCCAAGCGATTGCGGCAGCAGCCCCTCCAGCCGCAGCCGCAGCGATTTGGCCAGCCCCGCTGATACCCCGCCGGTCCCTACCGCGATCACCACCGGCCCGCGCTCGAGCAGGCTTGGCACGGTGAAATCGCACAAATCCGGACGATCGGCGACGTTGACCAGCACGTCTCTGGCCCTGAGCCGCGCCGCGGCGGCTTCGGGTTCGGGCATCGCGATGAAAGCCAGCCGCGCCTCACGGTCGTCCGCCCCGACAACCTCTCCACCGGCGCGCTCGACCAGCCGCCGCTTGGCCTCCGCCGCATCACCTTCGCCCAGCACGATTACCGGCTGGCCGGCAATGCGGTGGAACAGGGGCAGCGAGTGAAGCACTACTCAAGCCACTCCGGCACCCGCTCCGCAGCGGTGATAACTTCGGGCAGGATGCGGTCGGCGACTACCGCAAACCTGTCACCATCGACCATCACTTCGGCGACGAAGCCGCGGCTGTTGTAGCTTGAGGCCATGGTCGCACCATAGGCGCCGGCGGTGCGAAACACCGCCAGATCGCCGGCCGCGACCGCGTCGATTGCGCGGTCCATCGCGAAGGTATCGCCGGTTTCGCAGATCGGGCCGACGATGTGCGCGGTCATCCGCTCGCCGCTCGGCTCCACTGCGTCGAAATCGTGCCAGGCACCGTACATCGCGGGACGGGCGAGGTCGTTCATCGCCGCGTCGACAATCACGAATGGCGCCCGGTTGGAGGCGCGCTTGACCCGGATCACCCGGGTCAGCAGCACCCCGGCATTGCCGGTGATCACCCGGCCCGGCTCGAACATCAGCGTCACGTCCCAGTCGCGGGTTACCCGCGCAACCATGGCGCCGTATTCAGCCGGACTGGGGAACACCTCGCCTGCCTTGTAAGGCACGCCCAGCCCGCCGCCGAGGTCCATGTGGGTCACCGAAAGCCCGGCGCTGCGCAGCTCGCGCATCAGCGCGCCGAGCTTGACGAAGGCCGTCTCCAGCGGCTCGAGGCTTTGCAGCTGGCTGCCGATGTGCACCGCCAGACCGCGCATCTCCAGCCCTGGCAGGGCGGACAGGCGCGAGTAGATCCCGGCCGTGCGGTCATAGGGCACGCCGAACTTGTTTTCGGCCTTGCCGGTCGAGATCTTGTCGTGGGTGCCGGCATCGACATCGGGATTGACCCGCAGGGCACAGGCCGCCCGCTTGCCCAGCGACACAGCGAGCGCGGCGAGTTCGATCCCCTCCTCTTCGCTCTCGATGTTGAACTGGCCGATCCCGACTTCCAGCCCGCGCCGCATCTCGCGCGTTTGCTTGCCGACGCCGGAGAAGACGATGTCCGCCGGTGCCATCCCCGCCGCCAGCGCGCGTTCCAGCTCCCCGCCCGAGACCACATCCGCCCCGAAGCCCTCGCGGCTCATCACCTTGAGCACCGCGAGGTTGGGATTGGCCTTGATTGCAAAGGCGATGTGAACCCGCGGCAGCGCCGACAGCGCTTCGCTGAACACCCGCGCATGGCGTTCCAGCGTGGCGCGCGAATAGACATAGACGGGGGTGCCAACCGCATCGGCGATCACGCTCAGCGGCAGGTCTTCGGCGTGGAGGACGCCGTTGCGGTAATCGAAGTGGTCCATAAGAAACTCTCAGTCAGAAGGCGGCAGGTCGAACGGGTCAAGCGTGCGTTCTTCCGACCGTTTTCGCAGTTCGACGCTGCGCTCCGGCTCTGCCTGGGGAGTGGTATCGAGCAGCGCCTCGCCGCTCGGCCGGTCCTCGCGGCCATAGGGTGCGACCGGCAGGCTCTGGTTTGCCAGCGGCTTGAGGTCGGTGCGCTGGCCGCAGGCGGCAAGCGTCAGGACCAGCAGCGGCAAGGTGAGACGGCGCATCGAGGTCACTCCAGACCCAGCGCAGTGCGCGCCTCGGCCACCCGCGCCCTTACCTGCTGCGGTGCGGTTCCGCCATAGCTGGTGCGCGCCGCCACCGATGCTTCGACCGAAAGCTCGGCAAAGACCCGGTCGTCGATCCGCGGATCGATCGCCTGGAGCTCGGCCAGCGGCAGTTGATCCAGGGCAATGCCCCGGCTTTCGGCCAGCTTGACCACCGCCCCGGTGATGTGGTGCGCCTCGCGGAACGGCAGTCCAGCTTCGCGGACCAGCCAGTCGGCGAGGTCGGTGGCAGTGGCATAGCCCAGCTCGGCAGCGGCGCGCATCCGCTCGGTGCGGAAGGTCGCGCCCGCGACCATGCCTTCCATCGCCGCCAGGCTCAGCGTGAGCAGACCCGCAGCCTCGAATACCGGCGGCTTGTCGTCCTGCATGTCCTTCGAATAGGCCAGCGGCAGGCCTTTCATGGTCATCATCAGCCCGGTCAGGCACCCGGCGATCCGCCCGGAATGGCCGCGCACCAGCTCGGCGGCGTCGGGGTTCTTCTTCTGCGGCATGATCGAACTGCCGGTCGAAAGCGCATCAGGCAGCACCACAAAGCCGAACGGCTGGCTCGCCCAGATGATCAGCTCCTCGGCCAGCCGCGAAAGGTGGAGCGCGCACTGACTCGCCGCCATCAGGTAATCGAGCGCGAAATCGCGGTCGGAGACGGCATCGAGGCTGTTGGGGGTGGGCATGGCGAAGCCCAGCGCCGCCGCGGTGGCATGGCGGTCAATCGGAAAGCCGGTCCCGGCCAGCGCCGCGCTGCCGAGCGGGCACTGGCTCGCGCGGCGGTGGGTATCGACAAAACGCGAGCGATCACGCCCGAGCATCTCGTAATAGGCCATCAGGTGGTGGCCGAGTGTCACCGGCTGCGCGGTCTGAAGGTGGGTGAAGCCGGGCATGATGCTGGCGGCGTGTTCCTCTGCGCGGGTCACCAGCGTAACCTGGAGCAGCCCCAGCGCCGCATCGGCCGCGACGCAGGCCTCACGCACCCACAGCTTGAAATCGGTCGCGACCTGATCGTTTCGCGAGCGCGCGGTGTGGAGCCGGCCTGCTGTCGGCCCGATCAGCTCGGCCAGCCGGCTCTCGGTGGTCATGTGGATGTCTTCAAGGTCCCAGTTTTCGGGCACCCCGTTGGCTTCATACTCGGCGGCAATGGTATCGAGACCGCCCGCAATTGCAGCCGCGTCATCGGCCGAAACGATCCCCTGCGCGCCCAGCATCGCGACATGCGCCTTGCTCGCGGCGATATCCTGACGCCACAATGCCTTGTCGAACGGGATCGAGGCATTTATCTCGCGCATGATCGCCGACGGCCCGGCGGCGAACCGTCCGCCCCACATTGCATTGGAGCCTGCCTTGTTGTCGTCCCGCTCACTCACGATGTCGGCCCTTGCCCTCACCCTGCTGGTTGCGGGGTGCGATAGGCAAAGCGGCGGGCAGGCGCAACCTGAACCGGCGAAGGCGGCCGCAATCGGCACCATCGACCGCAGCCACAAGGGCAGCGAGCTGCCCGACTTTACCGTCAGGAATGCAGCCGGTGGCGAGATCCAGCTCAAGCAGCTGAAGGGCAAGCCGCTGCTGATCAACCTCTGGGCGACCTGGTGCGCGCCTTGCATCGCTGAACTGCCCGCGCTCGACCGGCTTGCGGCACAAGGACAGGTCAAGGTGCTGACTGTTTCGCAGGACATGGTCCAACTGGAAAAGGTCGCCGCGTTCCTCAAGCAACGCGGCACCGCCCGGCTCGAACCCTGGCTCGATCCCGAGAACGAGCTCGGCTTCCACTACCAGGCAACGCTTCCGACTTCGATCTTCTACGACGCGCAAGGCCGCGAGGTCTGGCGGGTGATCGGCCCGCGCGAATGGGATGGTGCGGCGACCACGGCGCTGCTGGCGGAGGCCCACTAAAAACCGTCCGTTCGTGGTGAGGAGGGACTGAGCGCTTGCGAAGGCCCGTCCCGAACCACCGCCGCGCGAGGGTCCTTCGAGACGGTCTCTCGGCCTGCGGCCTCGATCCCTCCTCAGGACGAACGGGTCAGGTTGGCAATGCCAGGCCTTGACCAATTACAGCACCAGCGGACCGTGCTCGATCTGCGGCAGCACGTAGCGCGCGAACATGTCGCACTCGTTGACGTGGGGATAGCCCGAGAGGATGAAGGCCTCGATCCCTTCGGCCTGATAGGCGCGCAGCTTGGCCAGCACCTGATCGGGGGTGCCGACAATCGCCGCGCCGCAGCCCGAGCGGGCGCGGCCGAT
>JANOGS010000209.1:0-2546 GCA_031414115.1 Novosphingobium sp.
CCTTTGGCCAGCGCCGCAAGATGCTGCGCCAGAGCCTGAAAGGACTGCCCGGAGCGTTGGCCGCGCTGGACAGGCTGGGGATCGATCCGGCGCGCCGGGCCGAGACGCTGAGCGTGGCGGAATTTGTCGCAGTGGCCCGCCAACTGTCCTGAGCCAAACGGCGAGAGTCGCAAAACTGCAACATTTTTGCGCCGGAGGGTTGTGTTAGGCCATTCGCACTCCGATAAGCTGTTCCATGAAATCCGAAGAAATTGACGCGCCCAAGCCGCTCTACCGGGTGCAGGAAAACGTGCTCGCACTGGGTGAACGGCGCCTGCTCAATTGGCTCTGCGCGCGGATGCCGGCCTGGGTCAGCCCCGACCTGCTGACCGCTTTCGGCGTGTTCGGAGCGGTGATCGTGTTCGCGGGCTATGTCTTCAGCAATTGGCACCCGGCGACGCTGGGGCTCGCGATTGTGGGCTATGTGGTGCAGTGGTTCGGCGATTCGATGGACGGCTCGATCGCCCGCTTTCGCCATATCGAGCGGCCCAAGTACGGTTATTTCCTCGACCACAGCGTTGACGGGATCGTGATCCTGCTGATCATGGGCGGGATCGGGCTGAGCCCTTATGTCCGGCTCGATGTGGCGCTGCTGGCGCTGGCGGGATACCTGCTGCTGTCGATCCATGCCTATCTTTCGGCGCGGGTCTTGGGTGAGCTCAAGCTCTCCTATCTGGCCGGCGGACCGACCGAGCTGCGCTTCGTGCTGATCGGGCTGACTGCGGCGATGTGGTGGCTCGGACCCGGACCCGGACGGTTCGCGCCGTGGTCCGGCTTCGACCTGTTCACGGCGGCTGCCGCACTGCTGCTCATCGCGCTGTTTGTGTTCCAAACCTATGTCGCGGCGAAACGGCTGCTGGAGCTAGGCGAATAGCTATCTGATCCCTGTCTTGCGGCAGTTGCAAGCAATGGCAACCGAGGGGTTGGACTGCCTGCCTGGCTCGGCTAGGGAAGTTTCACATGCAAGCACTTTCCCCTTCCGAAGCGGCGCTGCTGGGCGCGCTCGATGCCGCGCCGATGCTGGGGCAAGTCCAGGCGTGGAGCGCGCTCAACACCGGCACCGGCAACCTTACCGGATTGCGCGAGCAAGCCGGACTGCTCGCCGATGCGTTTGCCGCGCTACCGGGCGAGGTTTCGCTGGAGGATCCGGCGCCGGTTACTGCGATGGCCGCAGACGGCAAGGAAGTGGCGACCCAATACGGCAAGCATCTGGTGCTGCGGGTGCGGCCCAAGGCGGAACGGCGGGTGCTGCTGACCGGCCACATGGACACGGTGTTTCCGGCCAGCCACCCGTTCCATCAACAGACCTGGCTTGATGCCGAAACGCTGAACGGCCCCGGCACCGCCGACATGAAGGGCGGGATCGCAGTGATCCTGGCTGCGCTGAAGGCCTTCGAGGCCAGCGCGGCTGCGGCCAGCGTCGGCTATGACGTGATGATCAATTCCGACGAGGAGACCGGCAGCCTATCCTCTGCACCGCTGATTGCCCGCCTCGCCCAGGACAAGCTGGCAGCCTTGACCTATGAGCCGTCGGCGCTGCACGATGGCACGCTGGCCGGTGCGCGCGGCGGCAGCGGCAATTACAGCGTGGCAATCACCGGGCGTTCGGCCCACGCCGGGCGCAATCCGCAGGATGGGCGCAACGCGGTTGTCGCGGCGGCGGCGTTAGTCTTGCGACTGAAGGCGATCGAGCGTGACGGTCTGGCGATCAACCCGGCCAGGATCGACGGCGGCAGCGCCAACAATGTCGTCCCCGACCTGGCTGTGCTGCGCTTCAATATCCGCCCGCGCAGCATCGAGGATGCTGCCGCCTTTGATCACTATTTCAGAGCTTTGATCGCCGAAGTTTCGCAGGCACACGAAGTTTCGATGCACGTCCATGGCGGCTTGTCGCGCCCGCCCAAGCCGGTCGATGCCACGGCCGAGAAGTTGTTCACCCTGGTTGAGGAATGCTCGGCATTGCTTGGGGCACCGCTCACCCGCATCGCCTCGGGCGGGGTCTGCGACGGCAACAATATCGCCGCCTGCGGGGTCCCGGTGGTCGATACCATGGGCGTGCGCGGCGGCGCGATCCATTCACCGGACGAGTTCATGATCGTCCCAAGCCTTGAAGAACGCGCGAAATTGTCGGCACTGGTGCTGCATCGCCTCGCCACTGGAGCTGCCTTGTGAGTTTTGTCATCCGCGCCGCAACCCCGGCCGATCTCCAACCGCTCTATGAGATGGCCAAGCGCACCGGCGGTGGCTTCACCAACCTGCCGCCCGACAAGAAAGCGCTGGTCGCCAAGCTCGAACGCTCGGCCGAAGCGTTTGCGCGGAGCGAAGACAGTGTCGGCGACGATCTGTTCGTGTTCGTGCTGGAAAACACCGAAACGAATGAAGTACGCGGCACCTGTCAGATCTTCTCGGCGGTCGGGCTGAAGTGGCCGTTCTACTCGTACCGGATCGGCGCACTGACCCAGCACAGCGAGGAACTTGGCCGCACTTTTCGTGCGGATATCCTCAAC
>JANOGS010000210.1:0-16596 GCA_031414115.1 Novosphingobium sp.
CGACCAGACTGCGCGGGGTAATCGATCGCGCCAGTGTCGAGATCCCCGGCATCGCCGCGATCTTGAAGCCGATATTGCCGGGCTCGTTACCCTTCTTGGGCGCGCCGCCGGCATCGACCAGCACCAGCCCGGTGAGGCGATCCTGGTGTTCCAGAGCATAGGTGACCGCGACACCCCCGCCCATCGAATTGCCGCCCAGTACGAACTTGCCGAGGGCGAGCTTGTCCGCCACTCGCCCGACCAGCGCAGCCATGGCTTTGGCCGAATAGTCCTTGCCCGGCGCGGCCCCGGTCAGGCCGTGGCCGATCGTATCATAGCGGATCACCCGATAGTCGCTGCGCAGCGCCGCCGCCCAGGGTTCCCAGGTGTGGAGATCGGCGTTCGAGCCATGGAGCAGCACGATAGCGGGCGCATCGCGCGGCCCTTCGTCGCGCAGGTGGACGGTCAGCCCGCCGCCAAGATCGACGAACTGCGAGGGCGCGGCGCCGTATTTGGCCCGCATCGCCGCCGGATCGGTATCGGGGGTGCGCAAAGCGAGGAAAGCCACTGCCAGCACGGCAACCAGGACCAGCAGAACCTTGCCCAGACGCTTCATCGCTTCATCTCCCCGATCCACGCCCGCACCGCCGCTTCGCCCTCGGCATCTCGGCTGGAGCGGCCGAGCTCGGGCATGGCAATCCCACCCTCCAGGCTTTCCAGGCGGTAGACCAGGATCGACTGGTCGGGAGCGCCCGGCACGATGTCAAATTCGTGCCCGCCCGAGCCCCGCCCCGCTGCGACCGGACGCTTCATCACCCCGAAACGGGCCGGATCGCGTTCCTCCCAGCCGAGGTAGAGCCCCGAGTTCGAGGCCAGCCCCGCCGGATTGTGGCAGTGCGCGCAGTTGGCATCGAGCCAGCCGCGCGCGGCGTCGGCGATCGGTGCCTGTGCGCGCTGGCTCCATTCGGGCACGCGATGCGAGACTTTGGGCACCGCGTCGAGATGCCCCGTCTGTTTGAACCGCTTGAGCCACGCCGCCGACAGGTTGCGCGCTTTGGGCCCGATCGGCATCAACTCGTTGTTCAGCGCATGGCATTCCTTGCACTGGTTCTTGTTGGGGATCGCATAGGAGATCGCCTGCCCCGCCGGGGTCCTGGCCGCCAGCCGCGCCCCGCCCAACACCAGCTTCGCCTCGGTTTGCTCGGCATTCCATTGATAGGGCAGCGCCACCCAGCCCTCGGCGCGGCGCAGCAGCACCCGGGTTTCGATCAGCTTGCCTTCGAGCTTGAAGGTCTTGATCAAGGCCGAGCCGACCGGGAACGCAAGCAGCCCCTCGCCCTGCGCCCTGGCCTTGAGCCCCGGTGGGACATAGACGAACCGCAGCTTCTCGGCACCGTCGGACCACAAGGGCGTGGTCACCGCATAAGGCGTAACTCCAGTGGCCGGAACCTGTCGTGCGTCGTCCTTGAAGAAGCCGTATTCGGAGAGCTTGGCGGGCATGCCCTTACCCACCACCACATCATCGTTGACCCGAACCGCAGGCACCCGCGCCGCCACCGCCGCGCTCAGCAGCAGCAAGGCGGCGGCGAGCAACTTCATCGCGCGATCCGGGCTTCCAGCGTTGCGGGGGCTCCAGGCCAGACCGACGCAATCGTCGGCGGCGGGGCCTTGAGCGCCAGCGGGGCAGGCCTGGCGGTTTCAAAACCGGCACCCTGAGCGGGCAAGTTCAGCGTCCAGGCCTTCGAATCGTTCTCACCCGACGCAGTGGGCGCTTCGCCAAGCCCGTCCCACAGCACCGGCGGCAAGGTGCCGCCAAATGCCGCCAGCAATGGCGCCGCGCCAGCAAGCTGGGGGGCATAGCCGTTGCGGCCGATCATGTTGTTGCCGATGTACACCCGTCGCGGTGCCGGATTGTAGGTCGCGTCCTTGAAGGCGTTGGGATAGCTCAGCACCATCACCGCAGAGGTCGGGTTGGCATCGATCCGGTTGCCGGTAACCACAACCTGTTCATTGGCCATGACCATGATCCCGGTGCCGCGCAAAACCCCGGCGACGATGTTCCCCTTGGGCGCGAAGTTGGGCGTGTCGTTGTCGACCACCTGGTTGCGTGCCACGACCACATTGCCGCCACCCATCACCGGCAGATTGGGCAGATCGAAGATCAGGATTCCGCCGGTGTTGCGGGTCACCATATTATCGGTCACCTGGGCATCGCGGCTGTTCTCGATCTCGATCCCGGCGACGCTGTTCTCGACAAACGAATAGCGCACCGTGATCGCTTTGCTCTGCCCCACATAGATCCCCGCATCGCTCGCCCCCGAAACCTTGCAGCCATCGACCAGCACCCCGGTGCTCTCGACCGGGTAGATCCCGTAGGCGCCGTTGCTCTCCTTGGGCCCGCCGGTCCAGGTCACCCGCACCCGGTAATAGACGATATTGTCCGCGCCCTTGCTTTTGATCCCGTCGCCCTTGGTGTTCTCGACCGCGAAATCGCGCAGAGTGACCTCGTCCGAAGTGACCAGCAGCCCCTCGCCCGAGCCCTGCTGGGCGGAGAAATCGAGGATAGTGCCGTCCATCCCGGCTCCGCGCACCGTCACCCCCTTGACGTCTAGCGAGAGCCCGTCGGTGAGCACAAAGCGCCCGGCGCCAAGTTCGACCGTGTCGCCCGGCGCGGCGACGATCAGCGCCTCCTGCAATCGCGATTGTGCGCCCTCTCCGGCGGCGACCGCGATGGTCTTGGCGGAAAGCGGGGCGGCCAGGGCAAGCGCCGAAGCCGCGACGATGATTGGTGCGATGATCCTCATGGCCGCGATGATGAACTGACAGGCGTGTAAGTCAACGGTCGGAAAAGGGGACTGTCCCCTTTTTTGCTCCCTTTTTGCTCCTCTCCCCTTGCGGGAGAGGATAGCGAAGCTTGGCGCCTTGGCGCCTAGCGAAGCTTGGAGAGGGGGCGCAGGTTCGCGCTGGCAATGCCCCCTCTCCAACTACGGCTAGCGAACAAGTTCGCAAGCCTTCATACCCTCTCCCGCAAGGGGAGAGGGCAAAGGGCTGCAAGTTTCACAACCCATTGCTTTACCTCTTCTCCGGCGCCAGCCCGCTCGCACACAGCGCGGCTGAGCTCAAGGTCACCTCGATTGCTTCGTCATCATCGACCCGGCGCACCGCCGCCGCATAGTCGAACAGCGAGCGCTTCCTACCTTTCAATTGCTTCAGTTTCTGCAACTGGCCGATGCTCAGCCGGTCGGTCATCCGCTCGGCCATGCAGACCGAATTGCGCTCGCTCAGCCCGGCGTCGAGCATCGCGCTCTTGACCTGACCATAGGCGAGCTTGGAGGGCGAGCAGGCGGCGAGCGCGAGCACCAGTGCGGTTGCAGCAAAACCTTTCAAACCAACCTCCGTTCGTCCTGAGGAGCCGCAGAGCGCAGCGAAGGGGCGTCTCGAAGGCCCCCCCGCTGCGGTGGTTCGAGACGGGCCTTCGTACTTTGACCCTTCGCTGTGCTCAGGGCTCAGCACTCAGTCCCTCCTCACCACGAACGGGTGATGGGACTGCGCACCTTAACCCTCAATGAGCCAGCGACTTCACAATATCCTCGACCATCTTCTTGGCATCGGCGAGCAGCATCATGGTCTGGTCCATGTAGAACACATCGTTGTCGACCCCGGCATAGCCAACCCCGCCCATCGAGCGCTTTATGAACATGATGGTCTTGGCCTTGTCGACATCGAACACCGGCATGCCATAGATCGGCGACGCCTTGTCGGTCTTGGCGGCGGGATTGACCACGTCGTTGGCGCCGATGATGAAGGCGACGTCGCACTGGCCGAAGTCGGAATTGATGTCCTCAAGCTCGAACACCTCGTCATAGGGGACGTTGGCTTCGGCCAGCAGCACGTTCATGTGCCCGGGCATGCGGCCGGCGACCGGATGGATCGCGTATTTGACCGAGACCCCCTTGGCCTTGAGCTGATCGCCCATTTCGCGCAGCACGTGCTGGGCCTGAGCCACCGCCATGCCGTAACCGGGGACAATGATCACGCTCTCCGCCTCGCCGAGCAGGAAGGCGGCGTCCTCGGCGCTGCCGCGTTTCCAAGGACGGTCGGTCTTGGCCTCGCTCTGCGTACCCGCTTCGGCCCCGAAGCCGCCGGCGATCACCGAGATGAAGCTGCGGTTCATTGCCTTGCACATGATGTAGGAGAGGATCGCGCCCGAGCTGCCCACCAGCGCCCCGGTGATGATCATCGCGGTGTTGTGCAGGGTAAAGCCCATCGCCGCCGCCGCCCAGCCCGAGTAGGAGTTGAGCATCGACACCACCACCGGCATATCCGCGCCGCCGATCGGAATGATCAGCAGGAAGCCGATCAGGAAGGCGAGCGCGGTGAGCGTGGCGATCACCCACAGGCTCTGGTCGAGCATGAAGAAGCCGGTGAGCCCGAGGATCGCGGCAATGGTGCCAAGGTTGATGACATGGCGCAGCGGCAGCATGATCGGCGCGCCGCTCATCTTGCCGGCGAGCTTGAGAAAGGCGATAATCGAACCGGAGAAGGTGATCGCGCCGATCGCGATGCCAAGCCCCATTTCGAGCCGGCTGACCGGGTTGATCTGCCCGTCCGCGCCGATGATCCCGAAGGCTTCAGGGTTGAGGTAGGCGGCCCAGCCGACCAGCACTGCCGCGAGGCCGACGAGGCTGTGAAACGCCGCGACCAGTTGCGGCATGTCGGTCATCGCGATCCGCCGCGCGATCAGCCAGCCAATCCCGCCGCCCAGCGCGATCGCGGCGACAATCTTGGCCAGCACCAGCAGATCGTCCGGCCCCGGCTGCGGCAGGAACCCGCCGCTTGGCACCGGCGCGCTCAGCGACAGCGTCGCCAGCACCGCGATTGCCATCCCGGCCATGCCCTGGCGGTTGCCCCGGCGCGAGGTCGAGGGCGAACTCAGCCCGCGCAGCGCGAGGATGAACAGCACCCCCGAAACCAGATAGGCGATCAGCGCCCAGGCGGGCAGGCCAACATGCTCGGCCACGCTCAGCGCTCCTTCTTCTTGTACATCGCCAGCATCCGCGCGGTCACCGCAAACCCGCCAAAGATGTTGATGCTCGCCAGCACCACCGCAAGCAGCCCGAGCCAGCTCGAAGCGCCATCAGAGGCCGCCGCGGCGACCAGCGCGCCAACAATGATCACGCTGGAAATCGCGTTGGTCACCGCCATCAGCGGGGTGTGCAAGGCGGGGGTGACCGACCAGACGACGTAATAGCCCACGAAGCAGGCGAGGACGAAAATCGAAAGGATTGAGATGAAGTCCATGGGTTGCCTCAAATAGTGAAAGACATGGGATTTGCCGCAAAAGGCTGGAGCATCCGGACTTTCACGCCAGCGTCATTTTTTTCAATGACTTCAAATTGTCCTCCATAGGCATCAAATTTTCCCGGAACTTCGTTCATTCTTAGGCCATAAGTGTTGTGAAGATCAATACATCTCCAATCCCCGAAGCTTATACAAGCCTGAAATATTATCCATTTCGACAAGAATGCAAAATTAGAATACTTAAAAACGAGGTTGATTGAAGATTTACTATTTTCACTGTCCTCAATTAGGTAATTTCCATTCGTAAGAGGCATGGTTTTTTTCGGAATTTTTTCGTCATTGGGCAAAAGTCCGACATTGCTCCCGCCTCTCGTAAAAAAGCGATCGAACGCACCATCTTGGTCGACATCAACAAAGCAGCCGAATTTCTCGGTTGTCATGAAAAAGGATTCCAATGGTCCTACCGCCATCGATTCGATGGTACATGCAATGACAAAATTAGAAGTGTTCGTGGCGGCACGAACTAACTCACTTCCTGCCACTACCAATATTTTTCCGTCGACAGTCTTGACGTCGGATTGCGTAATCAAGAGCTGCAGTGGCAACAGCCTGGCCGATGTAACTGTTTGCCCCTCTTTCAATTGCAGCACTTCCTGATTCGATTTCTGAGGCTTGACGAGCCACATTAGTCGAAATGATGGTTGAGGCGCGTCGGCTCCTGATGCCGAATAAGGAGAGGACGTCAGCAACAAGACCGCGCCCGCAGTTGCTGGAGCAATTCCCCTCACCCCAGCAACCTCTCGCTCACAACTTTTCCATCCCGGGTCAGCCGCACCGCGTTACCGATCTCGACATCGAGCACCGGGCGCCCCGCATCCTTGTCCCAGAACGCCGAGAGGAAGTTGTACAGGTTGCGCGCGAACAGCGCCGAGGCGTCGGCTGCCAGATGAGTGGGCGTGTTGGACCAGCCCATGATCTTGACGCCGTGCTTGACCACCACCTGATCGGGCAGCGAACCCTCGACATTGCCGCCTTGTGCCACCGCGAGATCGAAGATCACGCTGCCCGGCTTCATGGTGGCGATCTGGGCGTCGGTGACCAGTCTAGGTGCCGCTCGGCCCGGGATGAGTGCCGTGGTGATCACAATGTCCTGCTTGGCGATGTGAGAGCTCACCAGTTCGGCCTGGGCCTTCTGGTATTCCTCAGACATTTCCGTGGCATAGCCGCCCGCGCCCTCACCCTCGATGCCCGCCACAGACTCCACAAAGATCGGCTTGGCACCCAGCGACTGGATCTGTTCCTTGGTCGCCGAGCGCACGTCAGTGGCGGAAACCTGCGCCCCCAGCCGCCGCGCGGTGGCGATCGCCTGCAGACCTGCAACCCCGACCCCCATCACGAAGGCCTTGGCCGCAGAGACCGTTCCGGCCGCGGTCATCATCATCGGGAAGGCCCGGCCATAGAGGTTGGCAGCCTCGATCACCGCCTTGTAGCCGGAGAGATTGGACTGGCTGGAGAGGATGTCCATCGACTGCGCGCGGGTAATCCGCGGCATGAATTCCATCGCCAGTGCCTCGAACCCGGCCTTGGCGTAGGCGTCGATTCTTGCCCGCTGCCCGAACGGATCGAGCCCGGCGACAATCCACGCCCCGGCGTTCGCGGCTTTCAGCGCCGCAACTTCCGGCCCTTGCACTCCGAGCACGATATCCGCGCCCTTGGCGGCGTCCTTGCTCAGTTCAGCGCCAGCCGCGGCGAAGTCGGCATCGCCGATCGAAGCCCCCTCGCCCGCGCCCGGCTGGACCGCGACGCTGGCGCCCAGGGCCATGAATTTCTTGACCGTTTCCGGGCTCGCCGCGACACGGGTTTCCCCGCTCGCGGTTTCCTTGAGGACCGCGATGCGCATGGTTTTGCTTCCCGGTCCGCTCAGGCGATCAGGTAGACGACCAGCACGGTCACCAGTGCCGATGCGATCGTGCCCCACTTGAACAGGCCGACAAAGCCCGAGTAGGTCGAAGAGTCTGGCTTCATGCCGTTGCCGCTGGCCATAGTGGTTCCCTGCTTGCCGCGAGTGAAAGGTTGGCCGACCCTCTATCGCCCCCGGGCGCGCGGCTCAAGGGCGAAACCACGCAAATAACGGGCAATCCGCAGCCTTAATCGCCTCTTTACCTCGTGACGCTATCCCCATGCGACCACTAGGGGGACGCTTGTAAAGGCAATGGCGGATTTCGAACAGCGCCTGCTGATGCTGATCGATGATGAGCCGGCCCAGAGCCGGCTGATCACCGCGCTTGCTGCGCGTGAGGGCTGGCGCACGCTGGTGGTGCGCGATTCGGAAACCGCGATCGCCACGCTGGGCACCCGTCAGGGCATGGCGCTCAACGCGATTATCCTCGATCAATGGGTGCCCGGCGATGAAGCCTGTTCGCTGATTGCTGAGCTGCGCAACCGCCGCCCCGCGCTGCCGATCCTGATGCTGACCACCTCGGCCTCGCCGCTGCTCGCGGTCGAGGCAATGCGCGCTGGCGCTACTGACTATATGATCAAGCCGGTCGCGCCCGACCGGATGATGCAGGCGCTGCGCATGGCGACCACCCGCGAAGCGCCGCGCGACGAACTGCAGCCGCTGACCGAAAAAATGTCCGGCGCTGCCGATTTCGACGCGATGACCGGAGCTGCACCGGCGTTCCGCTCTGCCCTGGCAGTCGCGGCCAAGGCGGCGCGCGGTCACGGGCCAGTACTGATCGAAGGCGAAAGCGGAACCGGCAAGGAAATGCTGGTGCGCGCGATGCAGGCTGCATCACCGCGCGCAAAGGCCTCGTTCCGGCTGCTCAACATCGGCGCGATTCCTGGAAATTCGGTCGAATCGGCGCTGTTCGGGCATGAGAAAGGCGCCTTCCCCGGCGCCTTCGATCGCCATATCGGCGCGTTGCAACATGCCGATGGCGGCACCCTGGCGCTCGACGAGATCGACCGTCTGCCGATCCATGTTCAACAGCGCCTGCTCGAATCGGTGCAGCGCGGCGACGTCCGCCCGATCGGTGCGCGCCACTCATTCCGGATCGACGTGCGGATCATCGCCGCCAGCAACCTGCCGTTGCAGGATATGGTCGATGGCGGGCATTTCATCCCCGAACTGTTCGCCGCGTTGGGTGCGACCACGGTGCATCTGCCCGCGCTGCGCGACCGTGCCGGCGATATTGCCGCGCTGGCCCGGCATTTTCTCGCCCGGATTGGCGAACAGCCGGGGCTGCGCGAGTTGGGGATCACCGACGGCGCCTTGTCGCTGCTCGGCGCCTATGACTGGCCTGGCAACGTCCGCCAGCTTCAGGCGGTGTTGTTCCGCGCCGCGGTGTTCTGCGACGGCGACGCGCTGACCGCCGACGATTTTCCCCAGCTCTCCGACATGCTCGGCAGCGACAGCGCCGGTCACGGCTCACCGCTGCAGGAAAGCCACGGGGTCGTGCTCTACACCTCCGACGGCAATCTGCGGCCGCTCGAAGAGATCGAGGCCGACGTCATCCGCCTCGCCATCGGGCACTATCGCGGCCGCATGACCGAAGTTGCCCGCCGCCTCGGGATCGGCCGCTCGACGCTTTACCGCAAGCTCAGCGATCTCGGGATCGACAACGCGGCTTAACTGGGCCGTCTGACCGGGCTGTTGGCAAGACGGCGCTAGCGCCTTCCATTCGCACCAAATCCTGCCAAGCTGCCTGCCGGACTGGTTGGGGCGGAGGAACGCATGATCTGGTGGGCAGCGGTTGCAGGCGCGCTGATCGGGTGGATGACCTCTTACATGGAGGTGTTCGGACTGGTGCTGGGCGGTCTGCTTGGTGCCGGAATGGGCAAATGGCTGAGTTCGGAAGTTCGCCGCGAGATCCGCGAGGCGGTGAACCGGGCGCTGGCGGGGCAGCAAGACAGCAGGCCTGAACCCTGGGACGGCAGCGGCGTTGTTGCCGAGCCAGTTCCGGCAACTCCGCCCGCAGCGATTGCGCAAGCCGCGCCGCTACCTCCGCCTGTCGAGCAGCCGCTTGAGCCAGCCTGGCGCGAGGAACTTGCCGCCGGGCGTGAGAGTCGCGCGCGCGACTACGTTCCGCCCGAACCGTCTGACCCCTCGGCTGCCGAAGAGTTGGTCGGCAAGATCCGCGACTGGTTCCTGGGCGGCAACACGATCCTGAGAGTCGGGTTGGTAATCCTGTTTGTCGGCCTGGTGTTCCTGGCCCGGCTGGTTGGCGGGATCATCCCGCTCGAGGGACGGCTGGCACTGGTTGGGCTGGCCGGAGCTGCGCTGCTCGGTTTCGGACTTTACAAGCGCATTGCCCGGCCCGATTTCGCGCTGCACCTGCAAGGCGGCGGGGTGGCGGTGATGTACCTCACGGTCTTCGCTGCGGCGAAGATCTATGCGGTGATGCCGCCAGGGTTCGCGTTCGGCTTCATGATCGTGATCGCGGCGCTCGGCGCGGCGCTGGCGATCCTGCAGAATTCGCAGACCATGGCGCTGGCGAGCATGCTGGGCGGCTATGCCGTGCCGGTCCTGCTGGGCGGGGACAGCAAGACCCCGCTGGCGCTGTTCAGCTATCTGACCGTGCTCAACCTGGCGCTGCTGGGGATTGCCTGGAAGAAGAGCTGGCGGCCACTCAACCTGCTGGGGTTTTTCGCCAGCTTCGGCATCGCCACGCTGTGGGGGCTGGACCGCTATCAGGACCAGCACTTCCTGATCTGCGAGCTGTTCCTGGCCATCACCGTCGCGATCTACCTCGCCACTGCGGTGTTCTATGCCCACAACACCCCCGGCAAGCTCGGCAATTTCGCCGATTCGACGCTGCTGTTCGGGACCGCCTTGACCGGGTTCGGGCTGCAGGCGGCGATGGTCCACGACAAGCCCTATGCCGCCGCCTGGTCGGCGCTCGGGTTCGGCGCGGTTTATCTGGGCGTCACCGCCTGGACCATGCGCCGCAAGGATCCGGCGATGCGGCTACTGAACGAGAGTATGCTGGCGATCGGAGTCGGGTTCGTCACCATGGCGATCCCGCTGGCGCTGGAGGCGAAGTGGACCAGCGCTGCCTGGGCGCTCGAGGGCGCGGGCGCGTTCTGGGTCGGGACCAGGCAGGCGCGATGGATGCCGCGCGCCTTCGGCATGGCGCTGCAGGTGCTGGCGGCGTTGATCTTGCTGGCGACCCTCGAATTCAGTGTCTCGGCGATCCCGTTCGCAAACAATGGCTTCGTCGGCCCACTGCTGATCGCGCTGCCGTTGCTGTTCACTGCCTGGCTGCTGCGAGCCGAGCAACCGCATTCGGGTTCGGCCATGGCCAAGGGCTGGGCTCCGGTCGAGTTCGGCCTGCGCCACGCCTGGTTCCTCGCCGGGTTCTTCTTCGCCGCGCTGGCGCTGGTCAATGAGATCACCCGCGCACTTCCCGCAGTCACTGCCGACGGCTGGGCCGAGCCGGTGTTCCAGTGGTGGCAGAAGGGCCTGCTGACTATGCTCGCTGTGCTCGGGCTGATGGCCGGGTTCGACCGCCTGGGCCGCGCCAAGGCCTGGGCCACAGCGACCTGGCCCGGGCGGGCGAGCATTGCGGTGCTGGTTCTGGCTTTCCTGTACTCGCTGCCCAACGACCGCAGCGTGCTCGACCTGCCCGACCTGATCGCCTGGATCGCGGCGCTGGGGCTGCATTACCGGCTGCTGCAGCGCCAGGACAGCGCCGGCACTGGCAAGCGCTGGAACGGCGCGGTTCACACCATCGGCGCGCTGCTGCTTACCGCGATGCTGGCGCAGTGCCTGTTCGAACTGATCGAGCGGGCGGATCTGTGGAACACCTCGTGGGCCGGGGTGGTCTATCTGATCGCCGGGTGCGGCATGATCGCCCTGCTGACCCGCTGGGCTGGCCGCGCCGCACCTGCCGGGGCGGAAGGGCTGGCCTGGCCGCTCGACCCCCATGCCCGCGCCTATTGGTGGCGTGCCGCGGCCGTGCTGGCGCTGATGACATGGATCGGCGCGCTTTCCGCCGCCTGGTTCGCGCAAGGGGTGAGCGATCCGCTGCCTTACCTGCCGTTGCTCAATCCGATCGATCTTGCGGTGGCGCTGGCTTTCGTCGCGCTGGCGCTGTGGCGGCAGATGCTGGGCACGGCCAAAGATATGCCCGGTCTGGGGCAGGCACTGGCTGGCAATCTGGGGCTCGGCGCCGGGTCGCTGCTCGCCTTCGTTGCGGTCAACGGCGTGTGGCTGCGCACCGCGCATCATTTCATGGGCGTGCCGTGGGACTACTCGACGCTTTCCAGCCCGATCGTTCTGACCGGCTTCTCGATCTTGTGGACCCTGATGGCGATGGGGCTGATGTTGTGGGCCCAGCGCCGGGCGATGCGAGTGCCGTGGCTGACGGGTGCGGTGCTGCTCGGCGTGGTGGTGGCCAAGCTGCTGTTCGTCGACATGGGCCAGGCCGAGGGCTGGGCGCGGATCGTCGCCTTTATCGGCGTGGGTGTGCTGATGCTGCTGATCGGCTATTTCGTGCCGCTGCCCCCGCGCAAGCCTGAGGAGAAAGCGTGATGCGCTGGACTGCCGTGATCGCGATTGCCTTGCTTGCTGCCTGCCAGGGCGAGAAGCAAGCCGATACGCGCGGACCGGAGGACTTCAACTTCACCGCGATGATCGAACCGCAAGGCGGCGCCAAGCTGCAACGGATCGAGGTTCCCGCCGCGGCACTGGTCGCGATCAAGCGCTGGGACTTCGGCGACATCCGGGTGTTCGACGGTCGTGGCAAGGCTTTGCCGATTGCCCAGCTCGATCGGTCGGAGCGAGATCGACCGCAGCGCCATGACGTTCCGACCTACCCGATCGCCAGTTCCGCTGCCGCGCCTGCCGGTCCGGCGGTTTCGATTGAAGTCGCGCGTCCTGGACAGACTATTTCAATCGCCACTGGCGACATGGTTAACCGCGAAAGTACCGCAATTCTGATTGACACCCGCGCGCTGTCCGAGCCGGCGGTGGAATTGTGGCTAGACGCGACGCTGCCACCAAATCAGCTGATCGACTGCACGGTTGAGTCGAGCGGCGACCTCAAGAGTTGGGAACACGTGACCGATCAGGTTTTATTCAGCCCCGGCCCGAGCCGACCGATGCCTGATAGATGGCAAAGAATTGAGTTGGCTGGAGTGGATTTGCGAAAGCGCTATCTTCGGGTCCGCTGGAAGGCCGATCCTGGCGTAGCCATGGGCGCCGCAACGGTGGTTACTTCCAAAACCGTACCGCCGCAGCGCATCGCGCTCGCCACTCGCGGGGTCCAACTCGACAATTCACACAATCTACGCTTTGCCGGTCGTCCAATAGCCCGGTTTGCTGCAATCAGGCTGACCGCATCAACGGTCGATGGCTTCGTGCCGTTCAGACTTTACGGTCGCGGAGCCGACGAACAGCCGTGGATATTGTTGGGCTCGGCGAAAGTCCGCCTCGACGGCAGAGCGGAGTCGCTTGAGCTCCACGACGCACACTTTACCCAGTACCGGATCGAGGCGGACGAGCGCAGCTCCGGGTTTTCCGAAGTTCCGAAGATCGAACTGGAAGTCGAACCGCTGACCCTGCTCGCCGCGTTCAATGGCCAGCCGCCCTATCGCTTTGCCGCCGGCAACGATCGTGCCGAGAACAAGATGTTCGCGCCATCCGACCTCGCCGAACCCAAGATGCTGGAAGCCGAACTTCCCCTCGCCAAGGTCGAAGCCGCAGCAGCCCCGATCATCGCGCTCGATGCCGGCGCAGCCGACGGCTCCTTCACTCCGGGCAAACTGGTGCTGTGGGGGGCGCTGTTGCTCGGCACGGGGGTGCTGGCCTTCGGTGCGATCCGCTTGCTGCGGGCCAATGCGGTGCCGTAAAAGGGGACAGTCCCCTTTTTAACTCGCCAACTGAGAAAAATCGGTCAGCGCTGCATCCCTGAGCCCGCGCCAGACGTCGCGGGCCTGGACGGTTTCGGTAACATCGTGGACCCGCAGCAACTGCACCCCCGCCTCCATCCCCTTCATCGCCAGCGCGACGCTGCCGCCGAGCCGCAGGTGCGCCGCGGCCTCGTTGGAGAGCGCGCCGATCATCCGCTTGCGGCTGACCCCGAGCAGCAAGGGCTGGCCGAGCGCATGGAACAGCGGCAGGGCATTGAGCAGCGCGAGGTTGTCGGCCAGCGACTTGCCGAAGCCGATGCCGGGATCGAGCAGGATCTTCTCGCGCGCAATCCCCGCGGCAATCGCAGCATCGCGGCGCGCGGCGAGCCAGTCGAAAACGTCGAGTACCACATTGGAATAGTCCGCGCCCGAGTGCAGGTCTTCGCCCTCCCCGGGGGCGTGCATCAGCACCACCGGCGCACCGCTGCGCGCGGCAAACTCCAGACTGCGCGGATCGTGGCGCAACGCCGAAACGTCGTCGATCACATGCGCGCCGGCCGCCAAAGCCGCCTCCATGACCGCGGGACGGCGCGTATCAACCGAGATCGCCGCGCCCGAGGCCGCCAGCCGCTCGACCGCCGGGATCACGCGCTTGAGCTCATCGCCTTCCCACACCGCCGCCGCGCCGGGGCGAGTACTTTCACCGCCGACATCTATGATCGCCGCCCCTGCCTCGACCATCGCCGCAGCATGGGCGTGAGCGACCTCGGGATCATCCATGAACTGGCCGCCGTCGGAAAAGCTGTCGGGGGTGACGTTGAGCACGCCGATGACCTGCGGCAGGTCAAGCCGGATGGTGCGCGCGCCGCACTGCAAGGGGCTGTGGACGCGCTGAAAGTTGTCCCACTGTTCGTGCACCGCCTCGGGCAAACCCGGCAACGCCGCACGAAGTTCGGTCACCGAGAAGCGACGAAACGAGGTGATTTTGCCTTCCTGCCGCTCTATCAGCGCAAAACGGCTGGCATAGACGAGGCCCCCGGCGAGGCGCAGGGCATCGCCCTCCTCGCTCTGGGGGCTGTCACACAGGGCGATCGGGCGGAGGTAGACGCGAATCATTCGTCCGCCATCAATTTCGAAGAAGCACCGGATTAGTTTCCGAGTTCGAGGCGTTTCTCAATCTGCTCAACCCTGGCTTTTAAAGCATCAAGGCTGTGGCGATCTTCGATCTGCTCGGCGAAAGCGTGGGCGTTGTCGCGGCCAATCCGGGCTACCATCGTTTCGATCTGGCCCAGTCTGGTCAGAAGCTCACGATCACGCTCACGCGACGCCGATTGCTCGGCTTGAATCTTCTTCAGATGCTCAAGCATCAGATTGTCGATCTTCTCGGTCATGCGCCAGCATTATCAGACTGGATGCAATTCGAAAAGTGTTACGGTTCCGTCGCCAGCAGGTACAACTGCCGGATCGCATCGAGCGGCTTCAGTTCGCCCTCGTGCTCGAAGTGCCAGAACGACCAGCCGTTGCAGCTGGGTGCGCTCTGCACCTTGGCACCGAGCGCGTGGATCGAGCCGCTGTCTGGTCCGCAGGCCAGCGAACCATCGGCGCGAACGGTGGCCTTGATCCGCCGCTTCTTGTCGCTGAGCAATACTCCGGGCGCGATCCAGCCGGTCTCGACCAGCGTCCCGAAGGCCACCTTGGGCGCCGACCGCGGGCTCTGCATGGTGACAATCGCGCTTTCATCGAGCGGCAGCGCCAGTTCAATCCGTTCCAGCGCCGCCTCGCGGTAGACCGCTTCGCGCTCGCAGCCGATCCACTGCCGGCCCAGCCGCTTGGCGACCGCGCCGGTGGTGCCGGTGCCGAAGAACGGATCGAGCACCACATCGCCGGGATTGCTGGTGGCGAGCATCACCCGGTAGAGCAGCGCCTCGGGCTTCTGGGTCGGGTGGACCTTGGTCCCGCCCTTCTTGAGCCGCTCTTGCCCGCCGCAGATCGGCAGCACCCAGTCGCTGCGCATCTGCAACTCGTCGTTGAGCGTCTTCATCGCCCGGTAGTTGAAAGTGTACCTGGCCTTTTCCCCCATGCTCGCCCAGATCAGCGTTTCGTGAGCGTTGGTGAAGCGGGTGCCTTTGAAATTGGGCATCGGGTTGGCCTTGCGCCAGACCACATCGTTGAGGATCCAGAACCCCATGTCCTGCATCATCGCCCCGAGGCGAAAGATGTTGTGGTAGGAACCGATCACCCACAGCGAACCATTGGGCTTGAGAATGCGCCTGACTTCTGTCAGCCAATCCTTTGTGAAACTGTCATAAATAGCAAAGCTGGCGAACTGATCCCAGTGATCGGTGACGGCATCGACATGGCTGCCGTCAGGCCGGCTGAGATCGCCGCCGAGCTGGAGGTTGTAAGGCGGATCGGCGAAAACCAGATCGATGCAGGCATCGGGCAGCCCGCGCATCGCCTTCACACAGTCACCATCAAGGATCCGGCCCAATGGCAGATCTAGCGGCAAATCGGGCCGCGCGACCTCTTTGGCGGCGCGCAGCCGAGCCTTTTCTCCTACCAGCATCTGTCCCATGATCGGCGCATTCCCCTTCGCGATGCCTCACGGTGAGTTATCCACAGCCCAAGGTCAAGCCGCGACTCCGCGGGAATCCTAGCGATTCATGGTTAGCGAAAGGTTACCGGAAGTGAGAACGGAACGAGTCCGACACAGGATGTAGAGTCATGCAGCGCTGCCAGGACTCGATATCTGGTGGTGTGGCGCTGCGGACTCGCAGCCAGAAAATTCTTTTGCGTCCGCGTCAGATCCCGGGATCAACGCCGGTCAGTTTCACCGAAACCTCCCACAGCCGCTGGCTCAGCTCGGTGCTTTGCGATTGCGGCGAACGGCTGGCCTTGCCCGAGTTCCCGCGCGCCTCGAACATCCCTTGCGGCCCACAGTAGTCTCCGCCCGCTGCCTGCGGATCGGTCGCGGCCTGCAAGGTCGGGAACGCGCCCTGCCGCGCCGAATTCATCACCAGGGCCAGCGGCATCAGCAATATGCCCAGCGGACCTATGTGACGCCCGAGATCGGTAGCCGCCCCGCCCGGGTGACAGCCCATTGCGCTGACTGGCAGACCGGCAGACCGGAGCCGCCGATCCAGTTCGGTGAAGTGCAGCATGTTGGCGAGCTTGCTGTCAGAATAGCGCTTCATCCGGCTGTACGATTTCTCGGCTTTGAGATCGTCGAAATCGATGTTGCCGTTCTTGTGGGCGAGGCTGGCAGTAACGACCACCCGCGACCCCGGATTCTCGGCCAGTTTTTTGAGCAACAGCCCGGTCAGAGCGAATGTCCCGAGATGGTTGACCCCGAATTGCAGCTCAAACCCCTGCGCGGTGCGGGTTAGCGGCGGGATCATGACCCCGGCATTGTTGATCAGCACGTCGATCCGCGGCTCTTTCGCGGCCAGATCGGCGGCGCGG
>JANOGS010000211.1:0-21102 GCA_031414115.1 Novosphingobium sp.
GCCCGTCACCCTGAACTTGTTTCAGGGTCCATTCATCCTCGCAGACCGAAGGGCTCGGTGGCACGATGGATGCTGAAACGAGTTCAGCATGACGAGGAAGGGAAGGTTTGTCGGTGAAAGTGCTGACCCGCCCCCGCCTGATCGGCCTTGCCCTTGCGGCGGTGATCACTTTCGCCGACCAGTGGCTCAAGGGCTATGTCACTGGCACGCTGGGGCTTGACATCGATGGCGAGCAGCTGACCCTGCTGCCGTTCTTCGACCTTACCCGGACCTCGAACTACGGGGTCTCGCTCGGCATGTTCACCGCGACCTCGATGGAGATGCGCTGGGCGCTGGTGGCGCTCACCGCCGCAATCGCCGCGGCGGTGCTGGTGTGGCTGCTGCGCGAGCGCAAGCTGGGCGATATCCTACCGCTGGCGATGGTGCTGGGCGGGGCGCTTGGCAACATCTGGGATCGCTACCGGTTCGGCCACGTGATCGACTATGCCGACCTCCATTTCGGCAATTTCCGCCCGTTCCTGGTGTTCAACCTGGCCGATGCGGCGATCACTATCGGGGTGGTGATTATCCTTGCCCGCAGCTTCCTAATCCGCGAAAAGCCTGCAACAGATCAAGCGGCTGCGGCCGCCACGGAGAGTTAGAAATGTCCAAGACCCCTGCCCTGATCGTGCTGACCGGCGCTGCGCTGCTGCTGTCGGCCTGCGGCAGCACCAGCCTGTTCAATCGCGACCGGCCCGACGAATTCGCCGTCCAGCGCCAGGCACCGCTGGTGATCCCGCCCGATTTCGCGCTGGTCCCGCCGGTTCCCGGTGCCCCGCGCCCGACCGATTCGGGGACCGCGGCCCAGGCCCAGGACGCGCTGTTCGGTCCGGCCAGCCCGCGCTCTTCGGTTGAAACCGCGATCGGCACCCGCGCCGGCCAGGCCGCGCCCTCGATCCGCTCGACCGTGGGCGATCCCGCCACCGCGACCGTGGCCAAAGGTGCCGTCACCCGCGACATCGTCGCCGCCCCCGAAGGCGACGGGCGCGAGGCACAGGCCTCGCTCGGCAACTGAGTTTTTGATATCACGCGAAGACGCAAAGACGCGAAGATGTTGCGTTTTCGGCGAAGCCGCATATCAAACTTGCGTTGCTTCGGCGCACTTTGCGCAGAATAGACGAAAGGCCTTCGGCCTGGTGCGACATCTTCGCGTCTTTGCGCCTTCGCGTGAGACCTACTTTTCTATCGCCCCAGCCCCCGCCACCGCGCTGACCAGCAGTTTGTCGATCTTGCGGCCGTCCATGTCGACCACTTCGAAGCGCCAGTCCTGATCGGTGAAGTGTTCGCCTTCGTGGGGCAGCTTCTTCATCACCGAGAGCGCGAAACCGGCGGCGGTGGCATAGTCGCGGGTTTCGGGGAGTTCGATCCCGAGCCGGTCGGCCAGAGCATCGGCGGGCAATGCGCCCGAGACCAGCAGCGAGCCGTCCTCACGCTCGACCACCATCGGCGCATCGCCCTCGTCCTGATAGGAGGCGAACTGACCGACGATCGCGGCGAGCAGGTCGGCCGGGGTGACCACCCCCTCCAGATGACCGTACTCGTCATGAACCAGCGCCATCGCCACGCCCGATTGCTGGAGCAGCCGCAGCGCGTCCATCGCGTCGAGCTGATCGGGGATCACTTCGGCGCGCTTCATCAGCCGCGCCAGCTGGACCCGCTTGCCGGCCAGCAGCATCGCGAGCACTTCCTTGACCTTGACCACTCCGACGATGTTGTCGGGCGAACCGTCGGTGACCGGCAGCAGCGAATGCGGGCTGGCCTTGAGCATGGCGCGCAGCTCGTCCTCGCTGGCGCGGCGGTCGATCGTGTCGAGCTCGGTCCGCGGGGTCATCAGCTCGCGCACCGGGCGATCGGCCAGCTTCATGATCCCGGTCATGATCTGGCGTTCGTCCTCCTCGATCGCCCCGGCCCGGGTCGCCTCGGCGATCACCATCTGCAGTTCCTCGGCGGACAGCGCATGCTCGCCCTTGTTGCGCACCCCGGTCAGCCGCAGCAGCAGGCTGGATGAGCGATCGAGCAGCCAGACCACCGGCGCGAAGGCGCGCGCTACCATCGCCATCGGCACGGCGGTGACCAGCGCGATCGGCTCGGCCGCGCGCAAGGCCAGCTGCTTGGGCACCAGCTCGCCGATTACCAGGCTGAAATAGGTGGTCAGCGCGATCACCACGGCAAAGCCCGCTTCGGGCGCCCAGCGCTGCGGCAGACCCATCGCGGCGAACACCTCACCCACTGGCCCGCCCAGCCGCGATCCCGAATAGGCGCCGGCGATGATCCCGACCAAGGTGATGCCGATCTGCACGGTCGAGAGGAACTTGCCCGGATCGGCGGCCAGCGCCAGCGCGGTCCTGGCCCCGGTATTGCCGCGCTCGGCCAGCAGCCGCAGCCGCGCCGGGCGGGCCGAAACGATCGCCAGCTCGGACATCGAGAACAGGCCGTTAAGCAGGATCAGCCCTGCGATGATGAAAACGTCGGGCCAGGGAAAAGGTGTCACGCCAGCAGCGCTAGCAGAAATGGCCGGAAAGGCGAAGGGGTGTGCGCGATCTGCGATGAAAGCACGGTCAACTCATTGACAAACAAGCGGTCCACCTCCCATTCATGTTCGCGGACTAGAGGGTTGGCGGCAAATTGCAGTCCCGAGAAGGGATGGAACAAAACCGTCTGCGCAGCGTTAAAACCAATTCGCAGATCCACGAAGGGGATAGAACGATGATCAGAACCCGCTTGCTCATGTCGAGCGTCGCCGCCGCCGCATTGCTGACCACTTCGGCCTGCGTGACCGATCCCAACACCGGCGAAAAGAAGATTTCGCGGACCGCGATCGGCGGGGTCGGCGGCGTGGTGGTCGGCGGCCTGCTGGGCGGGCTGATCGGCGGCAAGACCGGGCGGATCGTCGGCGCCGGAATCGGCGGCGTGGCCGGCGGCGTGGTCGGCTACAAGATGGACCAGCAGATCAAGACGCTGAAAGAAAAGACCGAAGGTTCGGGCGTCGAAGTCACCGAGACTGACGGCGGCAAGGCGATCCTGGTCAATCTGCCCGATGGCGTCACCTTCGATGTCGGCAGCTATACCCTGAAGCCGGAATTCCGCGCCACCCTGGACGAGGTCGCCAAGAGCCTGATCGAATATCCCGACAGCCTGATCGACGTCTATGGTCACACCGATTCGACCGGATCGGATGCGTTCAACCAGACGCTTTCGGAAAACCGCGCGCGCACGGTGATGAACTATCTGGTCTCACGCGGGGTTCCAGCGTCGCGGCTCAAGAGCCAGGGCTTCGGTGAGACCTTGCCGGTGGCGGACAATACCACTGCCGAGGGCCGGATGAAAAACCGCCGGGTCGAGATCAAGATCGTCCCGATCACCCAGGAAGATGTGGCGGCCGCCAAAGCTGGTTCGTAAACCGCAGCGATCGTGCTGAAATGCAGGGGCTCGCCGCGAGGCGGGCCCCTTTTTTGGTTCACGCAGAGACGCGGAGCAGAAAGGGAGACGCAGAGGAGCTGCGCCCCGCGGCAGCGCCGCTCGCAATACCAAGGCCAGACTTGGCGCGGCGATGGAATTGAAATTGGCCTTCGGCGGAACGCGAGAGCCCTCTGCGTCTCTGTTTCCTTCTCCGCGTCTCTGCGTGAACCCCTACTCCCTTGCCGCCAGCTCCTGCGCTCGCCCGGCCAGCCGCGCCACCGCCGCGCCGTGGATTGCGGGGGAGCAGACCAGCACGCCGAAGGCGCGCGGATCGGGTTTGTTGTAGGCGAGCGGCTGGCCGAAGGCGTCGGTGGCTGCGGCCCCGGCCTCGCGGGCGATCAGCGCGGCGGCGCCGATGTCCCATTCAAAACCCCAGCGCAGGGTGGCGACCAGATCGGCCTCGTCAGCCGCGACCATCGCCATTCTGAGCGCGATCGAATTGGGCTGATCGACCGCGATCAGGTCAGCGTCGGTCTTGGGCAGGGCATGGGCGGGAATCCGGGCGCCAGGCAGCGCGGTGCGGCGCGAAGCGGCCAGCCGGGTGCCATTGCGCCACGATCCGCGCCCCGCCTCACCGTACCAGAATTCTTGCCGCGCCGGCGCATCGAGCATCCCGATCAGCGGCCGCCCGGCGCTGACCAGAGCGACCGAGACTGCCCAGCCGGGGCGCCCGCGGATGAAATCGCGGGTCCCGTCGATCGGATCGACCAGCCAGATCAGTCCGCCCGCCAAACGTTCAGGATCATCGACAGTTTCCTCAGACAGCCAGCCTGCCGAGGGCAACAGCGCGCCCAGTTTGCGCTTGAGAAATTCATCGACCGCAAGATCCGCCGCGCTGACCGGGCTGCCCGGATCCTTGTCCCAGCTTTCCAGCGCGTGGCCGTGCCCCGGCCAGGTCGCCAGCGCGATCTGCCCGGCGTCGCGGACGATGGTTTCAAGGCGCTGACGATCGATCATCGGGCACGCGGTTAGCACAGGTTGCGCGGAGACAAGTAGCCCCACAGCCGCAAGCAGCGGAGCGGACCGGTGATGGCCTGCTTCAGTCTTGCTGAGACCGACTGCGGATCGCGCTCCATTCGGGATGCCGCTTGAACGCGGCGGCGACGTAGGAGCATTCCGGGACAATCTTGAAACCCTGGGCGTGCGCGTCGGCCACCAGCGCCTCAACCAGCCTTGCCGCGACACCGCGTCCGCCGATCGCGGGCGGCACCAGAGTGTGTTCGGCAACCCGCGCCGCACCGCGCCTGACCCAGGTCAGACGGCCGATCTCAACGCTGCCGGCAACCTGGGCGCGATATTCGCCGGCGGCTTCGTCGCCGTGGCGGGTGATGATGATTTCGTCCAAGTTGCGGCCTCCATAGCTTGACGGGGCATCGGCCCCCTTCCATGCAAGATGGCGATGCAGTTCCTGTCCGACAATGCCGCCGCGGTGCACCCCCGGGTCTGGGCGGCGATGCAGGCCGCCGACGCGGCGGATTCGCCCTATGATGGCGATGCCTTGAGCCAAAGCCTGGACATGGCTTTTGGCGACCTGTTCGGGCGGCCCTGCGCGGCGCTGTGGGTGGCAACCGGGACGGCGGCCAACTGCCTGGCGCTGGCCACCATGGTCCCGCCCCACGGCGGCGTGGTCTGCCACCGCGAGGCCCATATCGAGACCGACGAATGCGGCGCGCCGGGGTTCTACACCCACGGGGCCAAGCTGATCCTCGCCGAAGGGGAAGGGGCAAAGCTGACCCCGGAAGCAATCGAAGCGGCGCTGGGCGCGATCCGGGGTGACGTCCACCAGGTCCAGGCCCACGCGATTTCGATCACTCAGGCGAGCGAATACGGGCGGGTCTATGCGCCGGATGAAGTGGCGGGGATTGCCGCGCTCGCCAAGGCGCGCGGGCTGGCGCTGCATGTCGATGGCGCACGCTTCGCCAATGCGGTCGCGCATCTTGGGTGCTCGCCATGGGAAGCCTGCGCCGGGGCCGCAGCGCTGTCGTTCGGCTGTGTCAAGAACGGCGGCCTGGGCGCGGAGGCCCTGGTGTTCTTCGATCCGCAGCTGGCAGAACTTGCCCGCCTCAGCCGCAAGCGCGCCGGGCATCTGCAATCCAAGGGCCGATTTCTCGCCGCGCAGGTGCTGGCGATGCTCGATGGCGGGCTGTGGCTGGACAACGCCCGCGCCGCCAATGCCGCCGCGCAGGAACTGGCCGGGGCGGCGGGTGATCGGCTGCGCCACCCGGTCGAGGCCAACGAGGTGTTCCTCAAGGCCAGCCCCGCCGAACGCGAGGCGCTGCGTGCGCAAGGCTTCGCGTTCTACGACTGGGGCGATGATGCCGCCCGGCTGGTCACCGCCTGGAACGCCAACCCCGATCACGTTGCCGCGCTGGCCGGCGCGATTGCGGCACTATAGCCTGGCAAGGCAGGCGCGCAGGCCTTCGCGGTAGCTGGGGAAGCGCGGCGACCATCCCAACACCCGCTTGGCCTTGAAGTTGGAGACGCGGCGGTTTTCGGCATAGAAGGCGCGGGCCTGGGGGGAGAGGGTGGCCGCATCAAGGCTAAGGAGCGGCGGCGGATCGAGGCCGAGCAGGCGGCTGGCTTCTTCGATCACGCTGTTGCCGCTGCTTGGGTGGTCGTCAGCGAGGTTGTACGCGCCTTGTGCGCCTTTGAGTGCCTTTGTGCACCCTTGAACAATGTCGTCGACATGGACCCGGCTGAAGACCTGTCCGGGCAGGTCGATGCGGTGGGCCTTGTCCTCGCCTACCCGCTCGAGCGCCGAGCGTCCGGGGCCGTAGATCCCCGGCAAACGCAGCACTCGCGCGCCCAGCGCCAGCCACTGCGCATCAGCCTCGGCCCGCGCCGTCCGGCGCCCGCTGCCGATTGGCGCGCTTTCATCCACCCAGGCCCCTCCGGTGTCGCCATAGACCCCGGTCGAGGACAGGTAGCCCAGCCATTTCCCTGCAAGATCATTGCCATAGGCGGCAAGCGCCGGGTCGCCGTCGGCGCTGGGCGGAGCGGTTGAAAGCACGTGGCTGGCATCGGCCAGTGCCAGTCGGACGTTGCTGACATCGTCAAACCTTAAGGTCCCGGCGCTGCCGGTCGAGACCACTTCCCAGCCCAGCTGAGCGAACCGCTCCGCGATCCGCACCCCGCAATAGCCAAGCCCAAAGACGAACAGACGCTGCATTGCGCCGGGCAATAGCTGCGATGGCTGGCAATCGGAAGCGCTTTGGCTAGAAGGCTTGGCCATGGACGCTTCACTCGCCACCCCGCTCGCCGCCCCGCCCGTGATTCACCGCGCGGACTATCGCCCGCCCGAATGGCTGGTGCCCGAGGTTTCGCTCGACTTCGCGCTGGCGCTTGATGCCACCGCCGTCACCGCGACGCTCAAAGTGCGGCGCAATTCCGGCACTGGCCCGCTTCGGCTCCATGGTGACGGACTGGGCGCGTTGGCGGTTGAGGTCGACGGCCAGGCGATCAATCACTGGCAGATTGACGGCAACGATCTGGTGATCGATCTGCCGGGCGGCGAGCACAGCGTTGCGGTCCGCACCGCGATCAATCCTGCGGCCAACAGCCAGCTGATGGGGCTCTATGCCTCGAACGGCATGCTCTGCACCCAGTGCGAGGCCGAGGGTTTCCGGCGGATTGCCTTCTTCCCCGACCGGCCCGACGTGCTCTCGGTCTACCGGGTGCGGATGAGCGGCGACAAGGCGGGGTTTCCGGTGCTGCTCTCCAACGGCAACTGCACCGCCAGCGGACATGGCGCAGACGGCAGCCACTGGGCTGAATGGCACGATCCCTGGCCCAAGCCGAGCTACCTGTTCGCGCTGGTCGCGGGCGATCTGGTGGCCAATTCGGACAGCTTCACGACCATGAGCGGGCGCGAAGTGGCGCTCAACATCTGGGTCAGGAAGGGCGACGAAGACCGCACCCACCACGCCATGGCCGCTCTCAAGGCCTCGATGAAGTGGGACGAACAAGTATTCGGGCGCGAATACGATCTTGACCTGTTCAACATCGTCGCGGTTGCGGACTTCAACATGGGGGCGATGGAGAACAAGGGCCTCAACGTCTTCAACACCCGCTACATCCTCGCCGATCCCGAAACCGCGACGGACGCCGACTACGACGGGATCGAAGGCGTGGTTGCGCACGAATACTTCCACAACTGGTCGGGCAACCGGGTGACCTGCCGCGACTGGTTCCAGCTCTCCCTCAAGGAAGGCTTCACCGTGCTGCGCGACCAGCTGTTCAGCCAGGACATGGGCTCCGAAGCGGTCAAGCGGATCGAGGACGTGCGGGTGCTGCGCGCCGCCCAGTTTCCCGAGGATTCGGGGCCGCTGGCGCATCCGATCCGGCCCGACAGCTATCAGGAGATCTCCAACTTCTACACCGCGACGGTCTATAACAAGGGCGCCGAGGTGATCCGGATGATGCGCACGCTTGCGGGGCCGGAGCGGTTCCGTTTGGGGACCGATCTGTACTTCGAACGCCACGACGGCGAGGCGGCAACTTGCGAGGACTTCGTCAAGGCGATGGAGGAAGGGGCGGGGCTGGACCTTAAGCAGTTCCGGCTGTGGTATTCGCAGGCCGGAACCCCCAAAGTCATCGCGAAGCTCGCTCATACCGGCGGTGTCGCCACTCTGACCCTCTCGCAGGTCGTGCCGCCAACCCCCGGCCAGGAGACCAAGCAGCCGATGGTGATCCCGCTGCGGCTGGCGCTGTTCGATCGTGAAACCGGGAAACACCATGGTGAACAGCTGGTTACCCTGGACCAACCGCAAGTTGAGTTGAACTTTTCCGGATTCGCCGCCCCGCCGGTGCTGTCGCTCAACCGTGGCTTTTCCGCGCCGGTTGCGATCGACGCCGGCCTCGCGGTCGCCGATCTGGTGTTCCTCGCCGCGCATGACGATGATCCTTTCGCGCGCTATGAGGCGCTGCAGCAGCTCGCAGTCCAGCATCTCGTTGCGGCGGTGAAAGCCGAGGACGGGGCGCCGCGCGAAGCAATCCGCGATGCGCTTGGCGCGATCCTCGCTGACCCGGCCCTCGATGATCTGATGCGCGGCGAGCTGCTGATCCTGCCGGGCGAAGGCTATCTCGCCGAGCAGTTTGCAGCGGCCGATCCCGGAGCGATCCGGGCCGCGCGCGAGGGGTTGAAGGCCTGGCTCGGCAAGGAATTGCGCGACGCGTTTACGGACCTGCACGTACGGGCCAGCGCGGTGCCTTACAGCCTCTCGGCCGAGGCGCGCGGTGCGCGCAAGTGCAAGACCCAGGCGCTGGTCTATCTCGCTGCGGGTGTTCCCGTCGAGGCCGCCGCGCTCGCCGCGGCGCAGTTCGATGCCGCCGACAACATGACCGACCGCCAGGGTGCGCTGATGGTGCTGTGCGGACTCGACACACCATTGCGCGAGGACAAGCTGGCCGCCTTCCACCAGCACTTCGCCGGAAATCCGCTGGTGATCGACAAGTGGTTCTCGCTCCAGGCCGGATCGCTCCATCCAGATGTGCTTGACCATATCCGGGCGCTGGCGGAACACCCCGAGTTTATGCTGCACAATCCCAACCGGGTCCGCGCGCTGTATATGGCGATGGCAGCGAATCCGGGCGCTTTCCATGCGGGCAGCGGCGCAGGCTACCGGATGATTGCCGACCTGATCCTGACGCTTGATCCGCTCAATCCGCAAACCGCCGCGCGGTTCGTTGCCCCGCTCGGGCGCTGGCGGCGGATTGAGCCGGGCCGCGCGGCGCTGATGCGCGCCGAGCTCGAACGGATCATGGCCGCGGCGGCGCTGTCCAAGGATAGCCTCGAACAAGTCAGCAAGAGCCTTGGCTGACAAAGTCGAAGTCTTCCGGGCCGGGGCGCTGGTCGGCGTTCCCCACGGCTTCCTTGGCCGGCGCGGCGGCGTCTCGCGGGGTGAGGTCGCGGGGCTCAACGCCGGGCTCGGGTCGGGCGACGCCGACGACGCGGTGGCGCGCAACCGGGCGCTGGCGGTCGAGGCAGTGCTGCCTGGTGCGCGAATGGTCAGCGTCTATCAGGTCCATTCGCCTGACTGCGTGACAGTGACCGCGCCGTGGAGCGATGCCGAACGCCCGCAGGCCGATGCTCTGGTCAGCGACCGGCCCGGGGTGCTGCTGGCGATCGTCACCGCTGATTGCGCGCCGGTGCTGCTGGCGGACCGCAAGGCGGGCGTGGTCGGCGCCGCTCATGCCGGGTGGAAAGGCGCGATTGCCGGGGTAACCGATAGTACAATCGCTGCGATGGAAGCCTTGGGTGCGAGGCGTGCCAGTATTGTCGCGGCGATTGGTCCCTGCATTGCCCAGCCGAGCTATGAGGTCGACGAGGGATTTGCCGCCCGCTTTGCGCAAACCGACCCTGCCAATGCCCGCTTCTTTGCGCCCGGACGCGCCGGGCACCGCCAGTTCGACCTCGAAGGCTATGTCGCGCATCGCCTCGCAGCCGCGGGCATCCTCACGGTCGAGCGGCTCGGTCTTGACACCTATCCCGACCCGGCCTGGTTCTACTCGTTCCGCCGTGCCACGCACCACGGCGAGGCCAGCTATGGGCGGCAGATCTCGCTGATCGGGCTGGGTTTCCCCCAGACTTGAAGCGGTCCGCGCGCCGCGCAACAGCTGTTGACAAAATCACGGTTGGCAGCACGGCGCTTCGCGTCTATCAGGCCCGCCAAATCGCCGGGCAAGCCCGCACTTGCGGGACGCTGGCGGTTCGCATAGGGGCTTGCCTGAGACAAGGAAAGACGGTCGCTTTCGGGGTGCGCTAGGTGCAATCCGATGGGGCCAGCAGGAACAGGATCGGTTCAACCATGGCACAAGATGCGGGCATCGCCACTCCAGTCGCTGACGGTAGCGACGGCGTGCGGCGGCGCGATTTCATCAATATCGCGGCGGTCAGCGCCGCCGGGGTTGGCGCGCTCGCCACGCTCTATCCGCTGATCAGCCAGATGGCGCCGTCGGCCGACGTGCTGGCCGAAGGTACGACCGAGGTTGATATCAGCGCGATCCAGCCCGGCCAGGCGATCAAGGCGGTGTTCCGCAAGCAGCCGCTGTTCATCCGCAACCTTACGCCTGCAGAAGTCGCTGCGGCGGAAAAGGTCGATGTCGGGGCGCTGCGCGATCCGCAGTCGCTGGCCGAACGGACCAAAGAGGGCAAGGCCAACTGGTTGATCACCATGGGGGTCTGCACCCACCTTGGCTGTGTCCCGGCGGGCACCACCGAAGGCGAGGTCAAGGGCGAATTCGGCGGCTATTTCTGCCCCTGCCACGGCTCGCACTATGATACCGCCGCGCGGATCCGCAAGGGCCCGGCTCCGAAGAACCTTGAGGTTCCGGAGTACGAATTCCTTTCCGACACCGTCGTCAAGATCGGCTGAGGTAGACC
The DNA here is from genome assembly GCA_031414115.1 of Novosphingobium sp. Lineage (GTDB taxonomy): Bacteria > Pseudomonadota > Alphaproteobacteria > Sphingomonadales > Sphingomonadaceae > Novosphingobium. Next base: position 10,880 of record JANOGS010000211.1, read on the forward strand.
ACGATGAGCTTTCCCTGGGCAAAAGAATACAAGCCGAGCCACCCGTTCATGGTGTGGATGGACGAGAAGCTGCCTGTGCCGCGGCTGGTCTACAATGCGGTCGGCGGCGGCTATGAAGTGCCGCGCAATATCAATTACCTGTGGAATTTCGGCTTCCTGGCCGGCTTCTGCCTGGTGATCCAGATCGTTTCGGGCGTGATCCTGGCGATGCATTACGGCGGCGACACAAGCGTTGCTTTCAATTCGACCGAGCACATCATGCGTGACGTCAACTGGGGCTGGATGCTGCGCTATGGCCATGCCAACGGCGCCGCAGCGTTCTTCGCGGTGGTCTATATGCACATCTTCCGCGGCTTCTACTTCGGCTCGTACAAGGCCCCGCGCGAGATGGTCTGGCTGCTTGGCGTGGTGATCTTCCTGCTGATGATGGCCACCGCCTTCCTCGGTTACGTGCTGCCGTGGGGGCAGATGTCTTATTGGGCGGCGCAGGTGATCACCGGCTTGTTCAGTGCGATTCCGTTGATCGGCGATCCGCTCAAGGAATGGCTGCTGGGCGGCTTCGCGCCGGGCAATGCGACGCTGGGCCGCTTCTTCTCGCTGCACTTCCTGCTGCCCTTCGTGATCCTGGGGGTGATTATCCTCCACGTCTGGGCGCTGCATCTCACCGGCTCGTCGAACCCGACCGGGGTCGAGGTCAAGAGCGAGAGCGATACGGTGCCGTTCTACCCCTACTTCATCGCCAAGGACGGGTGGACGATCGGGCTGTTCATGGTGATCTTCAGCATGTTCGTGTTCTTCATGCCCAACGCGCTGGGCCATCCTGACAACTATATCCCCGCCAACCCGATGCAGACTCCGGCGCACATCGTCCCCGAATGGTATTTCTGGCCGTTCTACGCGATTCTGCGCGCCTTCACCCAGAACTTCCTGATGTTCGAGGCCAAGCTGCTGGGTGTGCTGGCGATGTTTGCCGCGATCCTGGTGTGGTTCTTCCTGCCCTGGCTCGACAAGTCGCCGGTTCGCTCGGCCAGCTACCGTCCGCTTTACCGGAAGTTTTTCTGGCTGCTGGTGGCCGACGTGCTGCTGCTGGGCTGGCTGGGCGGGATGCCGGCCGAACAGCCCTATGTGTTGCTTTCGCAGATCGGCACGATCTATTACTTCCTGCACTTCCTTGTCATTGTTCCGCTCGTCTCTTCGTTCGAGCGGCCTGAGCCCTTGCCGTTCTCGATCACCGAAGCGGTGCTCGGGCATGACGGGCAAGCCAAGCTCGGCGGCAAAGACTGAGCCTCAGGCAGACGGAAAGAGAAACCCATGATTCGCATCTTCTCCATCCTCATCGGCCTGTTTTTCACGGCCGCACTTGCCTGGTCGCTGCTGATAGACACGATCCAGTTCAGCAAGGAAGGCCTGCCGCACACGGTCGAAAAGGTCTGGCACAAGCACCCCAAGGCCTTGGCGCTGCCCAGCGACGGCTGGTTCGGCAAGTTCGATGCGCAGCAGCTGCAGCGCGGTTACGCGGTCTATGCCGGGGTCTGCGCGAGCTGCCATTCGCTGAGCCAGGTTGCCTTCCGCGATCTCGAAAAGCTTGGCTATAACGAGGACGAGGTCAAGGCGATCGCCGCCAAGGCCACGATCAACGCCAAGGACCCGCTGACCGGAGAGCTGAAGGATCGTCCGGGCCTGGCTTCGGACAAGTTTCCGCCGGTGATCTTTGCCGGCAAGGGCGTGCCGCCCGACCTCTCGCTGATCACCAAGGCCCGCCACGGCGGCGCGCCCTACGTCTACTCGCTGCTAACCGGCTACACCGCCCAGCCGGCCGCGCTGGTCAAGGAATTCCCCGACGCCAAGACCGGCGACGGGCTTTATTACAATCCCTACTTCGCCAACCTCAACATCGCCATGGCCCCGCCGCTGACCGGCGAAGGCCAGGTCACCTATTCGGATGGGACCAAGGCGACTACCGAGCAGATGGCCAAGGACGTCTCCGCGTTCCTGGTCTGGGCGGCCGAGCCAGAGCTTGACCAGCGCCACCAGACCGGGTGGTGGTGGACCCTGTTCCTGGTCTTCGCCACGGTGCTGGCCTACCTCTCCTACCGCAACATCTGGGCGGATAAGAAGGGCCACTGAGTCTCGCTACCAACCTGACAAACAAAACGGGGCGTCGTTGCGGGCGCCCCGTTTTGTTTGGCTGCGTGCAGCCGGTCAGTCGTTGCTTGCGATCAGAGCGCGATAGGCCCAGCCGCCCAGCGCGCCGCCAACCAGCGGGGCAAGCCAGAATACCCACAGCTGCTGCAAGGCGATCCCGCCCTCAACCAGCGCCGGACCGGTGCTGCGCGCCGGATTGACCGAGGTGTTGGTGACGGGAATCGAGATCAGGTGGATCAGCACCAGCGCCAGTCCGATTGCGATCGGCGCAAAGCCCGCCGCCGCCTTGCCGTGGGTCGAACCCATGATCACCACCAGGAAGAACGCGGTCAGCACCACCTCGGTAACGAAACCGGCGGCCAGGCTGTATTTGCCCGGCGAATGCTCAGCCACGCCATTGCTGGCCAGTTTGCCCGCCTCCAGCACCCAGCCGGGCATGCCCTTGGCGATCCACAGCAACACGAAGGCGGCGATGATCGCGCCCACCACTTGTGCGATCACATAGGGCAGGATCCGGTTCGACGGGAAGCGCCCGCCCGCCCACAGGCCCACGGTCACCGCCGGATTGAAATGTCCGCCCGAAACATGACCCACCGCATAGGCCATGGTCAGCACGGTCAGGCCAAAGGCCAGACTGATCCCCAGCGTCCCTACCCCAGATCCGGCAAGAACCGCGGTTCCGCATCCCCCCAGCACCAGCCAGAATGTCCCGAAGGCCTCCGCCAAGAGGCTTTTTGTATCGTTCATCGACCCCTCCATTCGTTGCTTGAATGCAACTTCGGGGAAGCTGAGCCATGTTTTCCGTAAGGTAAAGCGCTAATTTATCAGTACTAATACGCCAGTGTTGACCCCGCGCAGGTGCTGGCGCATAGGCGCGCCAGCCACGGCGCTTTGCGGGTATAGCATAGTGGTAATGCACTAGCCTTCCAAGCTAGCTAGAGGGGTTCGATTCCCCTTACCCGCTCCAGCCGCCACTTCGCTCTCGGACGTTTCCGCAAGGCACTGGCATCTTGCCAGTCGGCGAAGCATTGGCCTTGACGGTTTTGGCGCACGGCAGCGGTCTGGCTGATCTAGAGCGTGATGACATAGCATTGACCCGCCCTGACGGAGCCGATTTTGGCTTGTGGGGAGGCGCGAGGAGTGAGCGATGCCGTAGCATCGTGATCCCCATGCCCTTTGGCTCGCAACGCTCCCACGGGCCAAAATCGGCCCGCCCCGGAGGGGTTGGGCGGCAAGGACCCGTGGCCAGCGTTGCGGCGCTTGCAGGGGCAACGAGCCCCTGCTGCGCGCCGCGCCTTGCCACGGGTTCTTGCCGCCCAATCAGGGTGGATCAATGTAGCGTCATCAGGGTTTAAACTCTAGCTACAGCCCGCGCATACCCCGCGCAGTTCAACCACCGGGCGAATATCAGCAAAGCCCGCCTGATGCGCCGCTGCGACCAGCGCACCGGTAAGCTTGTCATCATCGATGTGAGTGGCCTTGCCGCAGACATCGCAGATCAGGAAGATGCAGTCATGCCGGCACCCGGGGTGCGGGTTGGCGATATAGGCGTTGGCGCTTTCGACCCTGCGCGCCAGATTGGTGGCGACGAACAGATCGAGGATCCGGTAAACCGAATTGGCCGCGACCCGCTTGCCCCGCGCCTTGGAAACCGCCTCGGCAACGTCGTAGGCCGAGGCCGGGCGACCTTCGGCGGCGAGCGCATCGAACACTTCGCCGCGCATCCCGGTCCATTGCTCGCCGGCGTCGATCAGCGCCGCGCGCGCGGCTTCTACCAGGCTTTCGCCAGTCGGTTCGGTATGATGGTGGTGGTGATGTGCTCCGGACATGCCGGATATATAGGGCCACCAGGGCCCGGGGGCAATTCTTAGCGCGAAGTCTCAATCAGGGTAAGGTCGGGAAGGGCAACCGCCGCTTCCGCCTTGGGGATCACCTGGCCAGCGAGGCCCTGTTCTGACTGAGCCCCCAATGAGGCAAGCAGCGCGGCCGTGCCGAGCACAAAACCCAGGCCGAAGGAGCGGTATAGATCGGATTTGAACAGGCCCATGGGTGATTCGCTTTGGTTTGTGATTCGCTGTCGATGCGGCCTCCTGCCCAATTCTCTCTTACCGTCTAGTGAACGGCCCGGAATTGAGCCGTGCAGCGCGGCGAGGCGATGCCTAACTACGGTGAGTTGAGAAATCGGGTTAATGGCGGAAGTGGCGCATTCCGGTGAAGACCATGGCAAGTCCATTTTCGTCAGCGGCGGCAATAACTTCATCGTCGCGAATCGAACCGCCCGGCTGGATCACTGCGGTGGCGCCAGCCTCGACCGCGGCGAGCAAGCCATCGGCGAAGGGGAAGAACGCATCGGAAGCGACCGCGCTGCCCTGGGTGTGCGGCGCTGCCCAACCGAATTTCTCTGCTGCCTCGGCTGCTTTCAGCGCCGCGATCCGGCTCGAATCGCGGCGGTTCATTTGCCCGGCGCCGATCCCGGCGGTGACCCCGTCGCGCGCATAGACGATCGCGTTCGACTTGACGTGGCGGGCGACGGTCCAGGCGAACAGGCAGTCCTTGAGTTCCTGTGCGCTGGGCTGGCGTTTGGTTACGACTTTGAGGTCGGCCGGCGTTACCGCGCCGTTGTCCCGGCTCTGGACCAGCAGTCCGCCGGTGATCTGCCGCACGTTCAGCCCGGCGCGACGCGGATCGGGGAGATCGCCGGTCAGCAACAGCCGCAGGTTCTTCTTCCTCGCAAAGGCAGCCAGTGCGGCTTCATTGGCATCGGGCGCGACCACCACTTCGGTGAAGATTGCGCAGATTGCCTCTGCGGTGGGACCATCAAGGGCCGTGTTAACCGCGACAATCCCGCCGAAAGCCGAGACATCGTCGCACTGCAGCGCGCCGTGCCAGGCCTCAAGCAGGCTTGAGCTTTGTGCAACACCGCAGGGATTGGCGTGCTTGACGATCACGACCGCCGGCGCCTGCCCGCAGAATTCGGCGGCGAGTTCAAGCGCCGCGTCGGCATCGTTGTAGTTGTTGTAGGAGAGTTCCTTGCCCTGGACCTGTCGGGCCTGGGCGATCCCCTTGCCGTGCGGCCCCTTGGGCAAGTAGAGCGCGGCGCGCTGGTGCGGGTTTTCGCCATAGCGCAGCTCTTCGGCCCGCGTTCCCATCACTGCCAGCGTTTCCGGGAACAAGGCTTGCTGGTCGGCGAAGGCGAACCACTGGCTGATCATCGCATCGTAGCTGGCGGTCGCGGCAAAAGCGCGCGCGGCCATCAACTTGCGGAAATCGAGCCGGGTGGCACCATCGGTCGCCTCAAGCTCGGCGAGCAATCCGGCATAGTCGGCGGGATCAGTGACAATGGTGACGAAGGCGTGGTTCTTGGCCGCCGAGCGGACCATGGAGGGCCCGCCGATATCGATGTTCTCGATGATTTCGTCGCGGCTCGCGCCTTTCGCAACAGTGGCTTCAAAGGGATAGAGATTGACCACCACCAGGTCGATCGCGCCGATCGCGTGGCTTTGCATTGCTGCGGCATGTTCGGGATTGTCGCGCACCGCCAGCAGCCCGCCGTGGACCTTGGGGTGGAGCGTCTTGACCCGCCCATCCATCATCTCGGGAAAGCCGGTAAGTTCCGAGACATCCATGACGCTGAGCCCGGCATCGCGCAGCGCCCTGGCGGTGCCGCCGGTTGAAACCAGCTCTACCCCGCGGGCGGCCAGGGCCTGACCCAGTTCGACCAACCCGGCCTTGTCCGACACCGAAAGCAGCGCCCGGCGGATCGTTACGTCGCTCACCTGAAAATCACCCCATCTTCTTGAGCAGCCAGGCGAAGTTGCCGCCGCCGCGCGAAATCAGCCCCTGGATCACCAGTTGCTGGATCGGCTGCGGGCGGCCCTGCCCGTCGGCCCAGATGCTCTCTTCGAGGCTGACCTGCCCGGCGCCGCTGCGGAACTGCCAGTAGGTCCCGTCGGGCAGCGCCAGCCCGGCGCCCTGGCCGTCCTCGCTCAGCCCAACCTCGATTCCCGCACCAAGGTGAAAGCGGATCGCAAAGCCGACCTTGCCGCGCTTGCCCTTGCTGCCCGCCGGGACCAGCAGATCCTCGCCGCGCAGTTCGGTGCCGTCGTCGCGCAGGATCAGGATGCGGCGGTGGGTCAGGCCATAGCGCCCGGCGTAACCGTTGTGGCTGCCCTCAAGCCGGGTCGCGCCAAGACCGCTCTTGCCCAGCTTGTCGCCGTGCAACGTGCGGCGATCGATCTCGACCTCGGACACGCCCGAACCGATCTTGCCGCCCATCAGCACCGCGGTCGAATTGGCATCGTCGAGCACCAGCGTAGAATGCGCCGCGCTGGCCCGCAGCCCCTGCTCAAGCCGCACCGGGACCAGACCGCCGGCGCAGGCCGCGCCACCGCAGTTGACCACGATCCGCTGCGCCGCATGGCTGAATTCGAACGCCAAAGTCGAAGCGCAGCCCGACCGGGCGTGCCGAGCCAAGGGCGGCGGTGCGGCGTCGAACTGAAGGATGCCTTTCTGCGCGACCACCCGCTGATAGCCCCACTGCCGGACATCGCGCAGCGGCCGGGTGCGCACCCCCGATGCGGCGACCAGCGCGGCAACGTCCGAACCATCGACCGCCCAGCCGCCCTGCCACGAACCGAGCGAGCCATCGCCGTGGCCCAGCGCGAGCAGCGGCGGCACCAGCAACGCGAGGATCGCCTCCAGCGCCTGGGGCGGATCGCGCCGCGCCGCCAGATAGCAGGCGCGCAGCTTGACCAGCAGCGCGATCGCTTCCATCTGCCCGAGCGGACTGCGCGACAGCACCCCGCCATCGTCGCCAACCAGCTCGCCCAGTGCGCGGATCAGCCCGGCCTCGCCGAACAGCCGCCGCGGCTTGCCATCGGGCAACAGCAGCCCGGCCGCGACGATCCCGCACCAGCCCGCCACTTCGCCCAGCAGGTCCTCGGCGCGGCCAACGTTCTTGTCGAGCCAGCGGGCGGTGTCAGACAACGCGGTCAGCACCCCGGCGCGCAGCTCGTCGTCATTGCCCGACAGGATCAGCGGGGCGTGGATCAACCAGTTGAGCTCGCGGGTGCCGGCATTGGCCAGGCTCCAGGCCGGGCCTTTGCCCGGGCGCGCCGGCACTTTCGGGTTGGCGCTCAGCCAGGCTGACAGGATCCGTTCGGCCACGGGCGCCACCGTCTCGCGCGGGGCGCTGGCCTCAAGATCGGCGAGCCAGGCGAACGAATGGACCGCGCGTTCCAGCGGCGGTGCCATCCGCGCCGCCCCGGCAAAGTCGATCTGGGCAATCGGCGATTTGACCCCGTGGACCAGGAAATGCCCGGCGCGCAGCGCGGTTCCGGCGATCTTGCTGCCCGGCAACGGGTTGTCGACCGTCGCCAGCAAGCGCGGCCGCGCAGCCTTGCCAAACGGCGCGGTCAGCGCCGAGGCCGGTATCCCCAGGCGATAGGCCAGCCGCACCAGCCGCTCGCCGGCGCCCAGCGAAGGCGGCGCAAAGTCGGCCAGCGCCAAGGCCCGGCCCGGCTCGATCACCTCACTGTCTGGGTGCGGCGGCTGCGATAGGGCGTGCTGGTCCAGAACCCCCTCCTCAGCTCCGCTGGCCAACGGGATGGCCGGCCCGTCCGCCGCCTGCGTCGCCATATCGCGGGTAGAGGCCATCGCGTCCACCATCGCTCATCCCAGCCCCTTCAGGGCAGCGATATTGGCGGCATAGTGTTCCGGTCCGCCCTTGAAGGTCGCGGTTCCGGCGACCAGCACGTCGGCCCCGGCGGCAACGCAGAGCCGCGCGGTCTCGACATCAACCCCGCCATCGACCTCCAGCCGGATGTCGCGCCCGGTCTTGTCGATCGCCTTCCTGATCGCCTCGATCTTGCGCAGCTGGCTGGCAATGAAGCTCTGACCGCCAAAGCCGGGATTGACGCTCATCACCAGCACCAGATCGATCTCCTCATAAAGGTAATCGAGCATCTTGGCCGGAGTGCCGGGGTTAAGCGAGACCCCGGCCTGCTTGCCCAGCGCCTTGATCGCCTGGACGGTGCGATGCGCATGCGGGCCAGCTTCGGGGTGAAAGGTGATGATATCCGCGCCGGCTTCGGCAAAGGCGGCAAGGAACGGATCGACCGGAGTGATCATCAGGTGGACGTCGAGCAGCTTGGCAGTGTGCGGGCGCAGCGCCTTCACCACCATCGGCCCGATCGTCAGGTTGGGGACGAAATGCCCGTCCATCACATCGACATGGATCCAGTCGGCCCCGGCAGCGTCGATCGCGCGCACTTCCTCGCCCAGCCGGGCAATGTCGGCAGACAGGATCGAGGGCGAGATCAGCGGCGTGGGCATATGAAGCGGCAGGGGCTCCCTTAAGCGGCGCTTACCCACCGCATCTAGGGGGTACAACGCGCGGCTAGGTCTTTTCCACACTGTATCTCGGGCTTTATCGCTTAACTGACTCATCCTGGCGCAATTGACCTGGGCAGCACCCGCAGGCATGGCGCCGGGCGATGGAGCGCTGCGCCGATCCCCACCCCGCCATCGCCCTGCTCAGGCGCGAGAGCCGCACCCGCGCCGGATCCGTTCCCCGCGCGCTTGATGGCCAGGCCGTGGCGCCGGGGCAGGCCTGGCTGGCTGGCGATGCCTTCCTGCTGCGGACCCGTTCGGGCTATGGCTACCACTACGCGAAGGGCGAAGGGGTGACAGTGGAACGCGAGCCCTGGGCCGATCCGCTCGAACAAGCGCTGTGGCTGGCGGGCAGTGTCTATTCGGCAATCGCCGCGATCCACGGGCTGCTTCCGGTCCACGCTTCGGCGGTGGCCTGGCAGGGCCGGGTCCATGCCTTCACCGGAGCAAGCGGGGCGGGAAAGTCGACCCTGACCGCCGCGCTGGGCGCCCACGGCTTGCCGCTGTTCTGCGACGACACGCTGGTGCTCGACATTTCCGACCCGGCGACGATCATCTGCCTGCCCGGACACAAGCGCCTCAAGCTCACCGGCGAAGCGGTGCGCTTGACCGGGGCGGTGGTCGAAGGGCATGTCGGCTCGATGACCGGCAAATTCTATTGCACGCCGCCCGGCGGCACCTTCGGTGAAGCACTGCCGCTCGCCAACCTTGCGTTCATCGAGGACGGCGGGCCCGTGTCCTTCGCACCGATTGCCGGGGCCGAACGGCTGGCCCGGCTCAACGACGATCATTTCACCGCAATCAATTTCGCGGTGGCGCGCGGGCTCGATCTGGCCGGGCGGTTCGCCCTGCTCGCCCGGCTCGCCCCAGCGATCGCGATGACCCGGCTGACCCGGCCGCGCGATCCGGCCCGGTTCGACGCCACTGCCACGGCGGTGGCAGCGCAGGTCAAGGGAGGCGCGGCATGAGCGCGATCATCAAGGCCAAGGGGCACTTCAGCGAGACCGAGATCGATGACGAAGTGGTTGTGATGAACCTCGATAGCGGCGAGTTCTTCTCGCTTACCGGCACTGCGCGGGAAATCTGGCGACTGGTTGACGGAACCCGCGACCGCGACAGCGTGCTGGCCGAACTGGCCCGCGAGTTCGAGGCAGCACCCACCGAAATCGCCGCCGACCTCGACCCGTTTCTCGATGCGCTCGCCGGGGCAGGACTGATTGTCCGCCATTGAACCATGGCGCCGGCGCGCCCGTACCGTTCAGGCCATGGCGCTGTTGCTGCTGGCACGGATCTTGGTGGCGCTGGTGCCGTTCGCCTGTTGGCGCGGCCGGCTGGGGCTGGCCGGCGAGGCCGACGAAGGACAGTTTGGCAAGGCCCGGATGCTGGCCGCCCACGTCACTCGCGGCGCCGCGCGGATCGGGCTGCCGCTGAAATGCCTGCCGCGCGCCATGGCGCTGAGCTGGCTGCTGCGCCGCCGCGGGATCGCCCATCACCTGATCGTGGCGGCCAGACCGCAAGCGAGCCGGGCCAACGCGACCGAACCCCTGCACGCCTGGGTGGAGTGCCGCGGCGAGACCGTGCTGGGCGAGCTCGAAGGACCCTGGCTCGTGGTGCTGCGATTGCCCTAGACCCTGATGACGTTACATTGATCCACCCTGATTGGGCGGCAAGGACCCGTGGCAAGGCGC
>JANOGS010000212.1:0-7519 GCA_031414115.1 Novosphingobium sp.
CACTCACGGAAGTGGTTCCAGCATCGGAATTCCAACTCAACAGCCCTTTGCGTATTGCGAAGTCTATCCCGTATTTTCTGGACTCAAAGGACGTAATTCTCTTGGAGTCAAAATTTATAGAGTAACACTCCATCAACTCTCCCAAGTCATTTCTTAAACGAGTCAATATGCTATAAATAACTCCTCTAATTGGACTCATTTTGTTTCTATCCATGCAAATGTTACTTTTAATTTACGGAACATATATTATCCTGTACTTCTACATTATTGTCAATAATTTCCCAAGAGACGCCTTCGCGGCCTCGTTTCGCGGAAGGGTGCGCCCTCCAGATCCGGTGCGGGCCTGCCATTCCTTGCCATTTCCTGCCATCCATGTCATTCCCAGCGCATGGACAGCATGAACATCTCGCTTCCACACCGCCTCAAGGCGTGGATTGAAGGGCAGGTCGCCGATGGCCGGTATTCGAGCGCGAGCGAATACATCCGCGAACTGATCCGCGCCGATGAGAAGGCCAAAGCACAGGCGAGACTGGAAGACCTGCTGCTTGCGGGACTGGAAGGTGAAGAAACCGACTGGACCGAAGGGGATTCGGCAGCCTTGCTGCGGCTTGCCGCAACCGGTCGTTGAGCAAGAAACCGGTCCAGGTCGGACCGGAAGCGCGCCAGGATTTGCGCAGGCTGGTGCTGTGGCTGCGACAGGAAGCTGATGTCGAGACAGCAACGCGGTTCTCGCTAGCGACGATCGACGGATTCCAGAAGATTGCTGATTCACCCGGAATCGGACCTGCCGTTCCGACCAAACAGCCTGCGCTGTTTGGCCTCCGGAAATGGCGGGTGCCCGGATTTCCAAAGCACTTGATCTTCTATCGGCAGTCGAACGGGCGGACTGCCATTGTCCGTGTTCTCCATGCCAGCCAGGACTGGTGGGCTTTGCTCGACGTCAATTGACGTCCGTGATTAGCCCCGCTCGTACAGCACCAGCGTCGCCCCATCCTCTGCCTCGTGCTCCGCATAGCGGACAAAGCCGAGCGAGCGCGCCAGTCCGTCCGAGGCGGCGTGGCCTTGCTCGATCATGCAGGCGATCCGCTGCTGGCCGTGCGCTCGATCAAACCAGCCCAGCGCCGCTTCCATCGCCTCGCGCGCGATTCCCTGGCCCCAGCAATCGCGGTGGACGATCCACCCCGCCTCGGGCACGTCGTCGAGCCCCAGGTCGTCGCCGAACCCGCGAAAGCTGCGGAACACGCCGCAGTTGGCGGCGATCCGCTGCTCGCCCTTGAAGCGAACCGCGAAGGTGCCGTAGCCATAAAGCGCCCACGAGCCGGCGTTGCGGCTCAGCCGGTTGAAGATGTCGGCCTCGTTCGGCTCGAACCCGCCAAGGAAGCGCCGGGTCTCTTCCGCCAGGGTCAGCTGGTACATATCGGCAAGATCGCCCGCCTGCGGCCGCCACAGCTCGAGCCGCGCAGTGGTTATGACCGGCCCCGTGCTCACAGCAGCTGGTCGACCGCGTGGATCACGATCCCGACCAGCCCGCCCACCAGGGTCCCGTTGACCCGGATGAACTGGAGGTCGCGGCCGACCGCGCCCTCGATCCGGTCGGTCACGGTGCGGGCATCCCAGCGCTTGACCGTCTCTGAGACCAGCCGGACGATCTGATCGCCATAGCGCGAGGCGGCGCCGACCAGCGTGCGGCGGGCGAAGCGGTTGATCTGGGCTTGCAGCGCGGGATCATCGCGCAAATGTCGGCCCATTTCGGCCAGCGCCTCGGCCATCTGTCCGCCGATCTCGCCCTCGGGCCGGCGCAAGCGATCGAGCATTGCGGTGCGCAGCCGTTCCCACACCCCCTGCCACCACACCGAGACCGCCGGGCTGGCGATCAGTTCACCCTTCCAGCGTTCGACCCGGGTGCGCAGTTCGGCGTCGGTCTGGAGGTCATCGGCGAGCTTGGCGAGGCCTTCCTCAACCTTGGCGCGCAAGGGATGGTCGGGATTGACGATCACTTCGGCAAGCAGCTTGTAGAGCCCGTCGAGCACCGAACTGGCGAGCCGTTCGTCAAGGCCGGTCCAGCGTAGGATCGCGTTGGCGCGGCTATGAATCAGCTCGCGGATCAGTTCCTCGTTGTCTTCCAGGGTCAGCCCGGCCCAGCGCACCAGCGAATCGATCACCGGCATGTGCCGCCGGTCGGCAATTGCAGTGGCCAGCATCTGCCCGAGCAGCGGCGACATTTCGAGCCGTTCAAGCTGGCGGAACAGCCCGCCGCGAACCTGGCCGCCGAGCCGTTCGGGATCGAGCGATTCGAGCACCTGGGCGAGCAGTTCGGCGGCCCCGGCGCGGATCCGCCCGCCGCCGCCGGTCTGCGGATCGGCCAGCCAGGCGCCCACCGAAGCGGCGATATTGGTGCCGCGCAGCCGCCGCGCGACGACTTGCGGGGTGAGGAAATTGGTGCGCAGGAACTGCGCCATGGTGTCAGCGATGCGATCCTTGTTTTCAGGCACGATTGCGGTGTGCGGAATCGGAATCCCCAGCGGATGGCGGAACAGCGCGGTGACCGCGAACCAGTCTGCCAGCCCGCCCACCATCGCCGCCTCGCTGAAAGCCAGGACATAGCCGACCGCAGGATGGAGATCCTGGAATTGCCGGGCGAACAGAAACACCGCGGCCATGGCGACCAGCAGCGCGGTCGCGAAAATACGCATATGCCGCGCCCGATCAACCGGCGCGGCATTCGCGGCCCCAGGCCGGTGCGGGCGTTGGGCGATCCGGCTCACTCCGCCGGCAGTGCCCCGGGCTCGCTCTCGCCGGGATAGCGCACGCCGACCGAATGCTCTGGGCGATAGGTCAGGAACACATTCCTGAGCTTTGGCCCGAGCCGCTTTTCAAGCCCGTCAGCCAGGCTGAAGCCCGCCGGCACAATCACCAGGGTGAGCAGGGTTGAAAGGATCAGGCCGCCGATCACCACCGTTCCCATCGGTCCGCGCCAGGCCGAATCGCCACCCAGCGAGAGCGCAGTGGGAATCATCCCCGCGGTCATCGCCACCGTGGTCATGACGATCGGCTGGGCGCGCTTGTGCCCGGCATCGACAATCGCTTCGTATTTGGGCACGCCTTGCGCCATCTCCTCGATCGCAAAGTCGATCAGCAGGATCGAGTTCTTGGCGACAATCCCGAACAGCATCAGGATGCCGATGAACACTGGCATGGTAACCGGTTGCCCGACCAGGAACAGCGCGATCAGCCCGCCGAGCGGCGCCAGGAACAACGAGCACATGTTGACCAGCGGCGAGACAAAGCGGTGGTACAGCAAGACCAGCACGGCCAGCACCAGCAGCGCAGCCGAGAGCAGCGCGATCTGGAAGCTGGTGATCAGTTCCTCGAAGATTTCGTCTTCGCCGAACGGTTTCTTGCCAACGCCCGCCGGCAGACTGGTCATGATCGGCAAGACGTTGATCTTTTCCATCACCGGGCCCTTCAGCGCACCCGGGGCAAGATCGGCGCCGACAAAAACGCGCCGTTCCTGGTTGTAGCGGCGGATCGAGACCGGGCCCGAGCCGAACGATATCTCTGCCACCCGCGACAGCGGAACCGAACCGCCGCTGGCGGTCTGCACTGGCAGATTTTCAATCACTGTCAGATCGCGGCGCGATTCCTCCGATAGCCGCACCCGGATCGGGATCTGGCGATCGCTGAGCGAGAACTTGGCCGCGTTCTGATCGATCTCGCCAATCGTGGCGAGGCGGATCGTCTGGCTGAGCGCGGCGGTGGTCACGCCAAGGCTGGCGGCCAGATCCTGACGCGGGGTGATCAGCAGTTCAGGCCGGCGGGTGTCCGCGGCAATCCGCGGTGCAACCACCCCGGGAACGGTGCGCATCTGTTCGACCAGCGTCGTCGCCGCCTGTTCGAGCGCCGCCGAATCGGCACCGGTGAGCATGACCGAGATCGGCCGCCCCAGCCCTGGCGGGCCAGGCTGGAACAGCGCCTGGAAGTTGACCCGGGCATCGGGGATCTGCTGCAACTGCGGGGTCAGCTCGCGCTCGAATTCCTGGCTGGTCTTGTCGCGATCCTTCTTCAGCGTGATGAACACCGAACCGCTGCCTTCGTTGATCCGCTCCTGAACGCGCTCAACCTCTGGCCGGGCTGAAAGCACTGCGGCAACGTTGTCCAGCACCGCTTCGGTTTGCTGCAGGGTGGTACCGGGAACCATCTCGACCGTGACGCGGCTGAAATCGCTGTTCTGTTCGGGGAACAACTGTTGCGGCAAGACCGCAAACAAAACCCCCGAAATCACCAGCGCAAAGAACGCCAGCCCCAGCATCCAGACCCGGTGATCGCGCAGCCGCGCGCCCAGCCGCAGCGCCCAGAACCGGTTCCAGGCCAGATAGCCGCGTTCGCGCTGGCGCACCACCAGGTTGACCAGCGCCATCAGCAGGGTCTGGACCAGAAACACCAGCCCATAGGCAATCGGCGCGCCCAGGAACAAGGCGGCCAGCACCAGCCCTATGCCAGGGCCCTTGGCGACTTCACCGGGGTCCGGCGCAGCGACGAACAGGAACGGGGCCAGCACCGTCGCGACCGCCGCCAGCACCGGCAGCGCGTGATAATAGCTTAATGTCGGCACCGGCCTGAGTTCGGCGCGGCGCGCTTTGGCCTTGCGGTCATCGAGGCTGAAATGCAGCAACCGCTCGTAGCGCTCCATCCAGATCCCGCCGCCATGCTCCTGCGGGCCCGACGGCTTGAGGAAATAGGCCGCGATCATCGGGGTGATCATCCGCGCCACGGCCAGGCTGATCAGCACCGAAACCACCACGGTCCAGCCGAAGTTGAAGAAGAACTGGCCGGGAATCCCCGGCATCAGCCCAACCGGCAGGAACACCGCGACGATCGAGAAAGTGGTGGCGACCACCGCCAGCCCGATCTCATCAGCGGCATCGATCGAGGCCTGATAGGCGCTCTTGCCCATGCGCATATGGCGGACGATATTCTCCACCTCGACAATCGCATCGTCGACCAGCACACCGGCGACCAGCCCCAGCGCGAGCAGCGACATCTGGTTGAGAGTGATCCCCAGCATGTCGATGAACCAGAACGAGGGGATTGCCGAAAGCGGGATCGCGATCGCCGAGATCGCCGTTGCGCGCCAGTCGCGCAGGAAGAAGAACACCACGATCACCGCCAGCACCGCGCCTTCGATCATCGCGGCGATCGAGCTGGAATACTGTTCTTTCACATAGGGGACGGTGGTGAACAGCTTGGTGAACCGGACGCCGGGCTTTTCCGCTTCGATCTGGGCCAGTCTGGCCACTGCCGCGTCATAGACCGAAACGTCGGATTCGCCCCGCGCCCGGGCGATGCCGAAAGTCACGACCGACTTGCCGTTGGTCTTGCCAAGCGAGGTGATCTCGCCATAGCTGTCGGACACCGTCGCGACATCGGCCAGCTTGATCACTTTGCCGCCGCCGAGCGGAACGTCGACCTGCGACAGCTCATAGGCATTGGCAACATTGCCGAGCACGCGGACCAACTGGCGCGAACCGCCAATCTCTGAGCGGCCACCTGCGGCATTGACGTTAAGCTGGCGCAGCACCTGATTGATCTGCCCGGCAGTAACCCCGTTCGACTGCATCTTTTGCGGATCGAGGGTAACCCGGATTTCACGGCTGACCCCGCCGCCGCGGTTGACCTGGGCAAGCCCGGGCACGCTGAGCAGCGCCTTGCTCACCGTATCGTCGACAAACCACGACAATTGTTCGATCGTCATGTCGTCGGCGATGACCGAAAAGTAGCCGATTTCGTCGCTGGAAACCTCGACCTTGAAGACCTGCGGTTCGAGGATGCCATCGGGCAGGCTGGCCCGTGTCTGATCGACCGCGTTCTTGACGTCGTTCAGCGCCTCGATGAGGTCGGTCCCGATCTTGAATTCGATCCCGGTTTCGCTGCTGCCCTCACGCGCGGTCGAACTGATCGACTGCACCCCTTGCAGCGAGCGCAACGAGGCTTCGATCTTCTGGGTGATCTGGTTTTCGATCTCGGTCGGCGCGGCGCCCGGCTGCAGTCAAGGATGCGCTGACGCATGGGCTCGATCTCGCGCTCCAGACGCATGCGCTGCTCATCAAAGGCGCGCAGTTTGGCGGTCAAATCCTCGTACTCGCTGCGCCGCAGTCCGAGCACCTGCTCGCGCTCGGCCTTCAGGGCCAATGCGCTTTGCAAGCCAGCCTGCGCGGCGGCATCGGACAGGCGCTCCAACTCCAGGCAGGCGCGCTGATCCTCGCCAGCCAGCGACTCCAGTTGGTCGGTGGCGGTTTGCACAAAAAAAAAAAAAAAGTTGTAAAAAGTTGGATATGGGTAGACCATTTAACTTAATTTTCGAGGCTCAAGGATGCTTTGAGGTTATAATATTGAACACCTTTTCTTGGTTACTTTAGAGCCTTTGTAGCATCATCTTTGAACACCCATCAAAATGACTTCTTTACGATTCACGAAACCATAAAAAAGTAAATTTCAGTTGCCTCTCATTTATTGTTGTTTATCTACCATTTACTGATATCTTATCAGCCACCATATTTGCCACCGCAAGGCACATTTGAAAGGTATCATCAGAGAGCAATGTTATCTATAGCATCATTGCGACGATGCGAGTGAGAAGAATCAACAATTTTTTTTAAGGCCCGTAATGTTGCTTTTTTATTTGCAAAATACACAAAAACAAAATGAATTTTTTTTTTATTCTCGTATTAAATTTTTTCCTAGAAATGTTCTTCAAGGTTTTTAGATTCTTACGTGTCTTGAGAGATTGGTTTATGATAGCATCAGTGGAATGTTTTGGTTATCAGCAGAGAGTTCTACTTTTATTCAACATCATTTCGGTTGACATAAGTCATAATTTACAGTTACAGGACTAGATTTCCTAAAGAGTTATTTTTTCGCATGAAATAAGAAAAAAAAATGTCTCTTCAATAAAATGTAATTAAGTTTCATAAAAATTGACGAGGGTTCCATGATGGAGCTTAATGAGTTGAAGGAAATTTCATTACGAAGCCTTCAATTGACTATCCAATCTTTCCAAAAAAAGGTCCTTTGACGTGTTTCCTGAAAAGCTTTTTCACATTTTAAACTTGAAATCACACAACAAATAGACACTCAGACGTCATCGAATTACGATTCACACTACACACATTTTCGATTTGAACAAATTTATAAATTCGTTAATAATTCAGTCATGCTTCTAAATAACACCAAACGTCATCAGCACACAAGGTATCATCGCCTTTAATAAGCGATGAAACTACGTTCGATTCATATTTAATCATCAATATAAAAATAAACTGCCACTAGAATGGATCATAACAACAAAGAAATGTTATGGATAAAGAACCTTTAATTCACTAGAAATTTATGGAATCGTCCAATTTTGTACATCGAATTGATTACACTTCCCTAAGTTTATACAGGATCCACGATCGCGCGTGCTTTTCTTGGTTTCGACCCTAGAGACCTTGGGGGGCGTTTGCTCCAGAGATGGTCCTTT
>JANOGS010000213.1:0-2616 GCA_031414115.1 Novosphingobium sp.
CAGGCTGGCGCGCAGGAAGGCGAGCGGGTGGGCTTTCAGGCTGAGCCGCTGGGTCTGGTAATCGGCGACCACCTCTTCGGACAGCGGCATTCGCGGCAGCCGGGTCGCCGTGCGCTCCGCCCCCTCATCGCGCTCCGCCGCGGCGGCGAACAGCGGCAGATCGGGCGCGGCGACCAGGCTGCGCGCATCCCACAGCGCCTGGCGGCGGGTGAGGCCGAGCGAATTGAAGCAATCGGCGCTGGCAAGCCGCTCGATCAATGCGGGAGACAGCCCGGCGCGTTCCTTGAGCGCGCGAACATCGCCGAACGGCCCGCCCTCAGCCCGCGCCGCGACGATCCGCGCGGCGGCGGCCTCGGGAAAGCCATCGACCTGGCGCAGGCCGAGGCGCAGCGCGATTTTGGGTTCGCGCAGAGGCAGAGAGGCGCGGAGAAGAGAAGAAGGAAGTGATGGTTCACACGAAGACACGAAGCCACGAAGGGGCTGTATTGCGCCGCAGGCATTATCATTGCTCTCACACTCAGTGATTGGTGCCGGGTCGCATTTGAAGGGGGATTGGCCTGCGGCCGACTTCGTCTCGCCCAAAGCGGAACCCCTTCGTGGCTTCGTGTCTTCGTGTGAGAAAAATCCTTCTCTTCTCTGCGTCTCTGCGCCTCTGCGCGAATCCGTCTCTTCCAGCGTGTTGTCCCACTCACTCGCATTCACATCGACGGGCCGTACCTCGACCCCGTGCTCGCGCGCATCCCGCACAATCTGCGCTGGGGCATAGAACCCCATCGGCTGCGAATTGAGCAGGCCGCAGGCGAAGGCCGCCGGGTAGTGGCATTTCAGCCACGACGAAACATAGACCAGCAGCGCGAAGCTGGCGGCGTGGCTTTCGGGGAAGCCGTATTCGCCGAAACCCTTGATCTGGTTGAAGCAGCGCACCGCAAACTCGGGATCATAGCCGCGCGCGATCATCCGCCCGACCATCAGCTCTTCCAGCTCCGCCACCATGCCGCGCGAGCGGAAGGTTGCCATCGACTTGCGCAAGCGGTTGGCCTCGGCGCCGGAGAACTTCGCGGCATCGAGCGCGATCTTCATCGCCTGCTCCTGAAAGATCGGCACCCCCAGTGTCCGCCCGAGGATGCTGGTCAGCTCATCCGGCGGGCCATGCGCCGGCCCGGGAGCCGGGATCTCGACCTTCTCCGCCCCGCGCCGCCGCTTGAGGTAGGGGTGGACCATGTCGCCCTGGATCGGCCCGGGGCGGACGATCGCCACCTCGATCACCAGGTCATAGAAGCAGCGGGGTCTGAGCCGCGGCAGCATGTTCATCTGCGCCCGGCTTTCGACCTGGAACACCCCGAGCGAATCGCCCTTGCACAGCATGTCGTAAACCGCCGGGTCCTCCTTCGGCACTTCCGCCAGCGTCAGGTGCTTGCCGTGGTGGGCGCCGAGCAGATCGAGGCATTTGCGGATGCAGGTCAGCATCCCCAGCGCCAGGACATCGACCTTGAGGATGCCAAGCGCGTCGATATCGTCCTTGTCCCACTCGATGAAACTGCGCTCGGGCATAGCGCCGTTGCCGATCGGGACGGTCTCGGTCAGCGGGCCCTGGGTGAGGATAAAGCCGCCAACGTGCTGCGAGAGGTGACGCGGCATGCCGATGAGCTGTTCTGTCAGGGTTAGGACCCGCTTGAGGTAGGGTTGTGCGGCGTTGAGCCCCGTCTCTGTGCCGATGTGTGCCTCTTTGATCGAGCGGCCGTGCCCGCCCCAGACGGTCTTGGCCAAGGCGCTGGTGACGTCTTCGGAAAGCCCCATCGCCTTGCCCACCTCGCGGATCGCCATCCGCGGGCGGTAGTGGATCACAGTCGCGCAGAGACCTGCGCGGTGGCGACCATAGCGTTGATAGATATACTGAATCACCTCCTCGCGGCGCTCATGCTCGAAGTCGACGTCGATGTCGGGCGGTTCCTTGCGCTCCTCGGAAATGAACCGGTCGAACAGCAGCGCGTGCCGCGCGGGATCGACTGCAGTGATCTCCAGGCAATAGCACACCGCCGAATTGGCCGCCGAACCGCGCCCCTGGCAGAGAATCGGAGGACTTTGATTTCTCGCAAAATCAATGATATCCTTGATGGTTAGAAAGTATCTTGCGAGGTCGAGCTTGGCGATCAGGGCAAGTTCGCGCCGCAGTGTATCGGCGACGCTCTCCGGCACCCCCCTGGGATAGCGCCGCGCGGCCCCTTCCCAGGTCAGCTTGCCGAGATGGGCCTGCGGTTCCAGTCCGTCGGGGCAGCTCTCCTCCGGATACTCATAACGCAGTTCCTCAAGGCTGAAGGCGCAGGAATCGGCCATATCCCGCGCCGCTTCAAGCGCATGCGGCCATGGCGCGAACAGCCGCTGCATCTCCCCCGGCCCCTTCAAGTGCCGCTCGGCATTGGCCTGAAGCAAATGCCCGGCCGCCGCCACCGTGGTCTTGTGCCGGATCGCGGTCATCACATCGTGCAACGGGCGGCGGTGGGCAGCGTGATAAAGCGGCAGGTTGGTGGCGAGGATCGCCAGACCATTGTCCCGCGCCAGCGCATCCAGCGCCGCGATCCGGGCGATATCGTCGCCGCTGTAGAGATAGCTCGCGGC
>JANOGS010000214.1:0-2278 GCA_031414115.1 Novosphingobium sp.
GACAAGGCCGGGGGTTATATCGACAATATCCCGGGCACGCGGACTTTCACGCTCAATGATGGTCCCTTTCCGGATGGTAACCCGGATACCAACCTCACGGTAAACAACGCCGATCTGGTCGAGAACGACTATAACGATGTCGAAACCTGGGGCGGCCGCGCTGCACTCAAGATCGACCTTGATGACGACTGGACCGCGACCACCCAGGTCATCTACCAGAACCAGGTCGCCAACGGCGGGTTCCTGTTCGATCCTGACAAGGGGGACCTCAAGGTCACCGACTTTCTGCCGAGCCGCAACAAGGACCGCTGGTGGCAGGCTGCACTGACCATTCAGGGCAAGCTCAGCGACTGGGACGTCACCTATTCGGGCGGTTATTTCGAACGCAAGACCAGCAACCTGGCCGACTATTCGTATTATAGTGTCGCCTATGACACCTACTCATACGAATACGAAGGGACGACCTATTTCGGCTACGCCACCTACTTCCCCGATGCCAACGGCGATTTTCTCGATCCAACCCAACGTCAGGTCTTGGCCGACAAATACACCAAGCTGACCCAGGAACTGCGGATTTCCTCGCCCAGCGACAAGGCCTTCCGCCTGACCGCAGGCCTGTTCCTGCAGATCCAGACTGACCGGGTTCGCGCCGACTATATCGTCGACGGGCTCAGCGCCGCGCCCGATCCGGGCTGGTTCGCTGGTTCCAGCATCTTTGACAACGACACCGTGTTCCGCACCCGGATTTTCCGCAAGGACCGCGACTATGCGATGTTCGCCCAGGCCGAAGTCGATCTTGCGCCGACCATCACCCTGATCGGCGGCATCCGCGGCTACATGGCCAACAACACGATTTTGGGTTTCTCCGGGTTCAACGGCGGCAACAGCACTGCGGCCTGCATTCCTGGCACCTCCTACCCCGAAGTGCCTTGCATCAGCGTTGACAAGAAGAATGTGGAAAGCGGCGTGATCTGGCGCGGCGGGGTGCGCTTCAAGCCCAACGACGATCTGATGTTCTATGCCACCGCTTCGCGCGGTTTCCGTCCCGGCGGCAACAACCGCCGACCGGGCGTTCTTCCGTACACATCCGACACGCTCGACAACTTTGAGGCCGGCTGGAAAACCCGGCTGGGCGGCAACATCTACTTCAATGGCGCTGTTTTCCATGAAAAATGGAAGGATGTGCAGTTCGGGCTGGTACCAGTAGGCTTCAACGGCATTACCAACACCTATAACGCCGGAAATGCGCGGATCTATGGGATCGAGGGCGATATCTCGGCACGCTTTGGCGGTCTGTCGCTTTCGGCTGCGGGCACATACGTCGATTCCAAGACCACCACCGATCTCTGTCAGGCTGACGATATCGGCAACCTCGTCTGTGTACCCGGTGAGCCGCCAGCCGCGCCTGCGGGCACCCGTTTGCCGGTCATGCCCAAGTTCAAGGGCAGCCTCACCGCGCGCTATGAGATGCCCGTCGCCAGCGGCAAGGGCTTCTTCCAAGGCGTATTCAGCTATCAGGGCGGGACGCGCACCTTCCTGCTCGACGAAGAGTTCGCTGCGGTCGGGCCGACCAGTGGATTTGCCACGGCAGACTTCTCGGCCGGGATCAACTGGGATGACTGGCGCGTCGAAGTGTTCCTGCAGAATGCGTTCGACAAGCGCGGCGAGCTCAGCCGCAATACATTCTGCGCCACCGCCTTCTGCGGCCAATACGCGCGGACCTATCCGACCCAGCCGCAGCAGTTCGGGATCAAAGTCGGCTACGACTTCTGATCTGGCGGCAGAGCCAAGCAGCGGGCGGGGCGAAAGCTCCGCCCGTTTGCGTTTGAATATCCTCTCCCGCAAGGGGAGAGGAGCTCGTTTGGCCTGGGGATGCTCATTCGCCGTCCCCGAACCGTTCCAGCCGGAAGGCGGCGCTGAGGTAGTCCTCGGCGGCGGTCTTGAGCCCTGGTTCCTTGGCGAAGGCCTCGGCCGGTAGCGGAGCCTCCCCCAGCCCTTCCAGCAGCACCCACAGCGCGAACCGGCGGCCGGGTTCGCGCTCGACCCCGAAGCCGATCTTGAGCGCTTCCAAACCGCGCGCGAATTCGGCCTCGGTCAGCGCCGCAGGATCGTCGCTGCCGAAAAAGTGCAGGAACAGCGCGTCGAGGTCCACGCTATCAAAGCCAGCCGAGCGCCTGCGCGCTCCACAGCGCCGCGCCGCCGGCCAGCGCCGCCGCGGCGTAGCCCAGCCAGCCGCGCCCAGCCGCGCTCCGCTCCCAGACCAGATCAACCTCGGGCA
>JANOGS010000215.1:0-13366 GCA_031414115.1 Novosphingobium sp.
GTCACCGGCATGTCCGAACGCGGATCGCGGTAGAGTGGGACCAGCTGCGCCAGCGGCCGGTCGCCAATCACCACTCCGGCGGCGTGGGTCGAGCTGTTGCGCGGCAAGCCTTCGAGCTGGACCGCGAGGTCGATCAGCCGCTTGACCTCGTCGTCATTGTCATACTCGCGCTTGAGCTCAGCGACGCCGTTGAGCGCGCGCGGCAGGGTCCAGGGATCGGTCGGGTGGTTGGGGATCAGCTTGCACAGCCGGTCGACCTGGCCATAGCTCATCTGCAGGATCCGCCCGGTATCGCGCAGCACCGCGCGGGCCTTGAGCTTGCCGAAGGTGATGATCTGGGCGACGTGGTCCTGTCCGTACTTGCCCTGGACATAGCGGATCACCTCGCCGCGGCGGGTTTCGCAGAAGTCGATGTCGAAGTCCGGCATCGAGACGCGTTCGGGGTTGAGGAAGCGTTCGAACAGCAGCCCAAGTTTCAGCGGATCAAGATCGGTGATGGTCAATGCCCAGGCAACCACCGATCCCGCCCCCGAACCGCGCCCCGGCCCGACCGGAATGCCCTGATCCTTGGCCCATTTGATGAAGTCGGCCACGATCAGGAAGTAGCCGGCGAAGCCCATGGTGTTGATCACGCTGGTTTCGAACTCGAGCCGGTCAAAATAGACGCGGCGCTCTTCCTCGGTCAGCTCGCCATAAGGCGCGAGCCGCTTTTCCAGCCCCGCCCGTGCATCCGCCACCAGCATCCGCGCTTCGCCCGCCTTGTCGCCGGCGAGGCTGGGGAGCAGCGCCTTGCGCTTGGGCGGAGCGAGTGCGCAGCGCTGGGCCACGACCAGTGTGTTGGCGGTCGCCTCGGGCAGGTCGGCGAACAGTTCGGCCATCATCGGCGCCGACTTGACCCAGGCGTGGCGCGACGAGCGCGGGCGCTCGGCGGCATCGATGTGGGTCGAATTGGCGATGCATAGCAGGGCATCGTGCGCGGCGTGAAAGCCGGGATCGCCATAGTTGGCCGGGTTGGTGGCGACCAGCGGCAGATCGCGGACATAGGCCAGCTCGATCAGCGCCTCCTCGGCCGCGTCCTCGATCGGATCGTCGCGGCGGGCAAGTTCGATATAGAGCCGCCCGGGGAACAGCGCCTCGAGCCGCTGGCAATAGTCCCGCGCCGCCTCGTGCCGCCCTTCCGCCAGCAGCCGCGCCAGAGCACCCTCGCCAGCCCCGGTCAGCGCGATCAGCCCGTCGCTATGTCCTTCCAGCTGTTCCAGCGTGACATGCGGATCAAGCTCGAGCGGGCGGTCGAGGTGCGCGGCCGAATCGAGATGGCACAGGTTGAGCCAGCCAGCCTCGTCCTGGGCGAGCAGCAGCAGCCAGTCGAGCACGCCCCCGGCCTCGCGCTGGACCCCCAATGTGGTTCCCAGGATCGGCTGGATCCCGGCATCGCGGCAGGCCGAGGCGAAGCTCATCGCCCCGTACAGTCCATTGCGATCGGTGATCGCGATAGCGGGGAAACCGCGCTCTCTGGCCAGCTTGGGGATAGCCTTGGGATCGATCGCCCCGTCGAGCATGGTGTAGCTGGAACAGACGCGCAAAGGGACAAAGGGAGCGAAGGCCATCGGGCGAGCCTAGGGCTGTCCTATCGATTCGGGCAGGGGCGTTTGCGGTCTTTCAACAGGGTTCAAAGCAGCTTCTCGATGTCCTCGGCAATGCTCTCCGGCTTGTCGTTCGGGGCATAGCGGCGCACCACATTGCCCTGGCGGTCGACCAGGAATTTGGTGAAGTTCCACTTGATCGATTGCGTCCCCATCAACCCGGGGGCCTCGCTCTTGAGCCAGTCGTACAGCGGCGGGGCGCCGGGGCCGTTGACTTCAACCTTGGCCATCAGCGGGAAGGTCACCCCGAAGTTGACCTTGCAGAACTCGTCGATCTGCTCGGCATTGCCCGGCTCCTGACCGCCAAACTGGTTGCAGGGAAAGGCGAGCACCTCAAAGCCCTGGCCGCCGTACCGCTTCCACAGCGCTTCCAGTCCGTCGTACTGCGGGGTGAAGCCGCACTTGCTGGCGGTGTTGACCACCAGCAGCACCTTGCCCAGCTTGTCGGCCAGATTCACCGATTTGCCGCCGGGTATCTCGGCGGTGAAATCCGCGATCGTCGTGGCTTCGCTCATGGCAGGTCCTCTCGTGCGGCAAGGGCAAGGATTTCGACCACGTTCAATGACTTACCGCCATCAATGTCGATCACCACCCGCGCGCGTTCGGCCACGTTCATCGCAGCAACATCGCGCACCAGCGCTCCGAGCGGTGCTTTGCGGAGCGTCTTGAAGTGGTAATGCATGTCCGACCCGCTGTCATCGCGCTCATGCAGCGCCGCTGGCGCGTTCCAATCGATCGCTTCCATTACCCCGACTCCTTTGCGACGAAGGCCAAGGATGGCACGCGGGGCCAGTGCGATCAACCGGCGGGCTTGGCGCGGCGATAGATGAAGTCGAAATTGTCGCTCCAGGTCAGGCCGTGGTCAGTCGATATCTCGCCGTGCTGGCGAACCCTGTTCTTGTCGAGCGCGGTGTAAGTCATCCGGATCAGGCCGTCCCGACCGGGACCGTTGACCTCGCGCCAGAACCCGGTGAGCACCATCTTGCCGGCCGCTGGACCGCCCTCGAACTCCACCCTGGTGCCGTCACTGCCGATCCACGACTGGTGCCAGCGGCCACTGCCGGCGTCGTAGGAATTCAGGCTGCCGCCGCCACCGCCTTTCAGCGGCATCCAGTTCTCTCGCACTGCGCAGCCGCCATATAGCTTCTCGATCTTGCTGCGGGCGATCAGCGGCGCCTTGGCCGGATCCGTGAGGTTGGGATAGACTTCCCACTCGCCGACCCAGAAGTCGAACGCACCATGCGCCGCGCTGGCGCAGGGCGGGGGCGGAGCTGGCGGCGCAGCAGCGCCGGCCTGGGCGAACAATAACAGCAATGCCGGATCGATCATCGCGCCCCTCCCCACAGGTTTGGACACGCAACAACGCTGGCGATTGCCCGGCAAGGCTGCCTCGACCAGCCGCCAACCTGACCCTGCCAGCGCCTATTCAAGCAGCCCTTCGTGCAGCCGCACCACCCGGTCCATGCTCTTTGCCAGCCGTTCGTTGTGGGTGGCGACCAAGGCGGCGCTGTCGTGCTTGCGAACCAGATCGAGGAATTCCCCTAGCACCATGTCGGCCGTGCGCTCATCAAGGTTGCCGGTCGGCTCGTCGGCCAGCACCAGCGCCGGTCGGTTGGCGAGCGCACGGGCGACCGCAACGCGCTGCTGCTCGCCGCCGGAAAGTTGACTGGGGCGATGATCGAGCCGCTTGCCAAGGCCCAGCGCGCGGAGCAGCTCGCTGGCGCGGACTTCGGCGTCAAACTGGCTGCGCCCGCCGACCAGCTGGGGCAGCATGACATTCTCGATCGCGGTGAAATCGGGCAGCAGGTGGTGAAACTGGTAGACGAAACCGATCGCGTCCCGGCGCAGCGCGGTGCGCTCCTCCTCGGCGAGCTGGGTGGCATCAAACCCGGCGATCTCGATCTTGCCGCCAAACCCGCCTTCGAGCAGCCCGACTGCCTGCAGCATGGTCGACTTGCCCGAACCCGAAGGGCCGAGCAGCGCAACGATCTCGCCCGGCTGGACGGTCAGATCCACTCCGCGCAGCACGTCGATCCGCACCCCGCCCTGCTCGAAGCTGCGGGTCAGGCCGGAGAGGCGGACGACCGGGCCAAGCAACAGCTCACTCATAGCGCAGCACCTGGACCGGATCGGTACTGGCCGCGCGCCACGCCGGGTAGAGCGTCGCCAGGAAGCTGAACAGCATCGCCATCACGCAAATCGCCAGCACTTCCATCGGGTCCGTGCGGCTGGGCAGCTCGGTCAGAAAGCGGATCTCGGGGTCCCAGAGGTTTTGCCCGGTCAGGAACTCGATTGCGCGAACGATCGGCTGGCGGAAGAATAGCACCGCGAAACCCAGCGCCAGCCCGGAGAGCATCCCCGCCAACCCGATCACCGATCCGGTGGTGACGAAGATCTTGAGGATCGAGCGCCGCGTTGCGCCCATGGTCCGCAGGATCGCGATGTCGCGGGTCTTGGAACGGACCAGCATGATCAGCGAGGAGAGGATGTTGAACGCGGCGACCAGGACGATGATCGACAGCGCGAAAAACATCGCCACCCGTTCCACCTGCAAGGCCTCGAACAGCGTCGAGTTGATCGTCCGCCAGTCAGCGACCACGGCCCTTTCGGCAAGCTTCTGGGCCAGCGGGGCTAGCGTCGTGGCGACCTCGTCGGGGTCTTCAACCTGGACCTCGATCATCCCCACGGTGTCGCCGGTCAGCATCAGGGTCTGGGCATCAGCCATCGGCATCACCACGAAGCGCTCGTCGAAATCGTAGACCCCGATCTCGAATATTGCGGCGACGTTGTAAGCGATCTCACGCGGAACCGTGCCGAACGGGGTGGCGCGACCCTGGGGGTTAATGATGGTGATCGAATCGCCCACCCGCGCGCCGAGATTGGCGGCCAGCTGCGATCCGATCGCGACATTGTAGGTCCCCGGTTGCAGCCCGGCGAGCGAGCCGGAAACCACCTTTTCCTTGTAGCGGGCGATATCTTCATCGGTGTTGCCGCGCGCGAAGATCACATCGACCCGGCCGTTGAAACTGCCCATCAGCGGCTGTTCGATCAGCGGCGAGGCCTTGGTTACGCCGGGCACCTTCTTGACCTCGTCCAGCACCTCGCGCCAGTTTTCCAGCCGCCCGCCATAGGCCTGGATGATGGCGTGGCCGTTGAGCCCGACGATCTTGTCGAACAGTTCGGCGCGAAAGCCGTTCATCACGCTCATCACAATCACCAGCATCGCGACCGAAAGCATCACCACCCCGACCCCGATTCCGGCGACCACGGCAATCACCGCCTCGCCGCGCCCGGGCATCATGTAGCGCTTGGCAATCGACCATTCGAAGGGGGTGAGGATCAAGCGGGTTCTCGCGTGGCAGCAGGGATAGGCACTGACGGTGCAGCGCGATTTAGGGGGATAGGACCGCAAGGGCAATGCCGCCGCGCTTGCTATCGCATACAATCCCCGCCAAAGGCGCTGCCACAGGGCCAAGCTAAGGGACGGGCGATTCCCATGAACTTCACTCACCCCTTCCTCGACATCGACGGTGACAAGCTCCGGGAGGAGTGTGGCATTTTTGGCGTGATCGGCTCTGCCGAGGCTGCGGCGATGACCGCGCTGGGGCTGCATGCCTTGCAGCACCGCGGCCAGGAAGCAGTCGGGATCATCAGCTGGGACGGCAAGGAGTTCTTTACCCGCAAGGGCCTGGGCCACGTTGCCCAGGTGTTTTCCGACAATGCCCAGTTCGCCGAGTTACCCGGGACCATGGCCTCGGGCCACGTGCGCTATTCGACCACCGGCGGCCAGGGGCTGCGCAATGTTCAGCCACTCCACGCCGATCTGGCCCGCGGCGGCTTCACCATCGCCCACAATGGCAACATTTCCAATGCCATGGCATTGAAGCGCGAACTGGTGGAAAAGGGTTCGATCTTCCAGTCGACTTCGGACACCGAAGTGATCGTCCACCTGATTGCCACCAGCCGCTTCCCGACCTTGCTTGATCGCTTTGTCGATGCGCTGCGGATGGTCGAGGGCGCCTATTCGCTGATCTGCATGACCCCCAAGCGGCTGGTCGCCTGCCGCGATCCGCTTGGCATCCGCCCGCTGGTGATGGGCAGGATTGGCGATGCTACGGTGTTCGCCAGCGAGAGCGTCGCGCTCGACGTGGTCGGCGCCGATTTCGTCCGCGAGGTTGAACCCGGCGAGATCGTCGAGGTCCGCCAGGACGGCCGCGTCTCCAGCCACCATCCATTCGGCCGGCACGCACCCCGGCCCTGCATCTTCGAGCACGTCTATTTCAGCCGCCCCGATTCGGTGATGGACGGGCAATCGGTCTACGAAGTGCGCCGCAAGATCGGGGTTGAGCTGGCCCGCGAAGCCCCGGTCGAGGCTGACCTGGTGGTCCCGGTGCCCGACAGCGGGGTGCCCGCGGCGATCGGCTTCTCGCAGGAAAGCGGGATTCCCTTCGGGCTTGGCATCATCCGCTCGCACTATGTCGGGCGGACCTTCATCCAGCCATCGGACGGCGCCCGTCATGCCGACGTCAAGCGCAAGCACAATGCCAACCGGGCGCTGGTCCAAGGCAAGCGGATCGTGCTGATCGACGATTCGATCGTGCGCGGCACCACTTCGATGAAGATCGTCCAGATGATGCGCGATGCCGGCGCCGCCGAAGTGCATTTCCGCGTTGCCAGTCCGCCGACCGAGTATTCCTGCTTTTACGGGGTCGACACGCCCGAGCGCAACAAGCTGCTGGCCGCGCAGATGAACGTCCAGGGCATGGCCGAATACATCCATGCCGACAGCCTGGCCTTCGTTTCGATCGACGGGCTCTACCGCGCGGTGGGGGAAAAGGAACGCAACACCGCTTGCCCGCAGCACTGCGACGCCTGCTTCACCGGCGAATATCCGACCCGCCTGACCGACCTGGCCGATCGCGAGGCCGATACCGGCCAGCTGCCGCTGCCGGTCGGCAAGGTCGCGTGAGCGCACTCGGCGGCCAGATTGCGCTGGTCACCGGCGCGAGCCGCGGGATCGGCGCGGCTGCGGCTGAGGCGCTGGCCACAGCTGGCGCACATGTGATCCTGACCGCGCGCGATGCCAAAGCGCTTGAGGGGATTGAGGAGCGGATCTTCGCCGCCGGCGGCAACGCCACGATCGCCCCGGTCGATCTGGCCGATCCCGACGGCACTGCCCGCCTTGCTGCGGCCCTTGCCGAACGCTGGGGCAAGCTGGATATTCTGGTGCACAGCGCCGCAGTGCTGCCCGATCTGACCCCGGTTACCCAGATCGACCAGACCGCGCTGTCAAAGGCGCTGACGATCAACGTGCTGGCGGTCCAGGCGCTGCTCGCCCGGTTCGATCCGCTGCTGCGGGGCAGCGCCGACCCGCGGCTGATTCACTTGACCACCAGCGTCACCACCCGGCCGCGCGCATTCTGGGGGGCCTATGCGGCCAGCAAAGCGGCCGGCGAGGTGCTGGTCGATTGCTATGCCCAGGAAGTGCGCAACACCTCGAAAGTGCGGGTCGCGATCGTCGATCCCGCAGCGACCCGCACCGGCATGCGGGTCAAGGCCTATCCGGGCGAGGATCCCGCCACGCTCAAGCTGCCCGAAGTGGTCGCCGCACGGCTGGTTGCACTGCTTGGTGAACAGTTTGCCAGTCCGCACCGCGAAACTGTTAACCACCCGGCGTAAGCTCTAAGCAACCCTTGTCCTCCATTGTCTGCAAGGCACGCAGTTTAAACTGCTGCAAAGCACACAGTTCAAGGGGCACTCTCATGGCCGATGGTTTGCTGATCACTCGCGACTCCTATTTCACAGCCGCGCAGGAAGATCGCAGCGCGCCGCGCACCCGCGTTGCGATCCCCGGTACGCTCCGGATTTCCGGCGGGCGGGGGTTCCAGACCGTGATCCACGATCTTTCATTGTCGGGCTTTTGCGCCGCGGCAGTCAACCGTGTCCATGCCGGCACGGTCTGCTGGCTGACCCTGCCCGGGATTGAGGCGCTGCAGGCCGAAGTGGTCTGGTGGGACAACAGCCTGACCGGCTGCGCCTTCGACAAGCTGCTCTCGCCGATCGTCCACGACAATATCCTAACCCGCTGGCGCGGCGACACGATCTACCGCCCGGTCGCCTGACACCGGTCTGACCCAGGTCCTCGTCCGGGCGCGTTTTCCCTGCCCCTGGCCCCCCCAGGAAGCACGGAGCCTCCCTTCTCGTCCGGGCGGGGACTGCCTAGGGTTTTTCCGATTGGCATAGGGCCATCACCGGCCTGATCCGATGGTAATCGGAAAAACCCTAATCGGGTTTGATCAAGGTTACCTGCGCCACATCGATCCCGCCGCCGCGGAAGCCGCCTTCACAATACATCAGATAATAGCGCCACAGGCGCACGAACCGCTGATCGAACCCGGGCGGCAAGCGGCCTTCGGCAACGGCGCGGTCAAAATTGCCGCGCCAGGCCTTGAGCGTCTCGGCATAGTCGAGCCCGAAATTGACCGGGTCGTTCCATTCCAGCCCGCGCTCGGCCGCCAGCCGGCGGAACTCCGCTTCGCTTGCCAGCATACCGCCGGGGAAGACGTAGGCCTGGATGAAATCGGCGCTGGCGGCATAGCTGGGAAAGACCGCCTCACTGATCGCAATATATTGCAGCGCCGCGCGTCCGCCCGGCCTCAGGTTGCGCGCAAGGCAATCGAAGAAGGCTGGCCAGTATTCGCGGCCCACCGCCTCGACCATCTCGACGCTGACGATGGCATCGAACTGCTCATCGACGTCGCGGTAGTCCTGCTTGCGAAAGTCGATCCCCCGGCCCTGGTGTGCGCGCGCCCAGGCGAGTTGCTCGTCAGAAATACTGATCGCCGTAACCGCCATGCCGCAATCGCGCAAATGCGCGGCCAGCGCTCCCCAGCCGCAGCCGATCTCGAGCACCGATGCGGCACCAGCGACCCGCGCCGTGATCCCTGCCAGCTTGGTCTGCTGGGCCGCAGCCAGCGAGCACTCCTGCCCTTCGAATCGTGCAGCGGAATAGACCAGCGCCGGATCGAGCCAGGCGGCGTAGAAATCGTTGCCCAGATCGTAGTGCGCGTGGATGTTGCGGCGGGCGCCACTGCGGGTGTTGCGATGCAGCCAGTGGAAGCTGCGCGCCATCAGCCGCCACGGTCCGCGCGCCCGAGCGGTCTTGCCCAATGTGCCGGCATTGGCCGCAAACAAGGCAAACAGTGGCACCGGATCGGGGCTGTCCCATTCACCTGCTTCCCAGGCCTGATACCAGCCAACCGAGCCGGTGGTGGCGAGCCGCAGCAACGCCCGCCAGTCCCGTATTTCAACTTCGGCCTCAAAGCCCGAGGTCCTGCCACCCAGCAGGCGACGGGTGCCGTCAGGCAGCCGGGTGTGGATCGCTCCGCTTTCCAGCCCGGCATCGATCCGGTCGAGTACCCGATGCCAGCCTCCCGCCCAGGCCCGCGCCAGCCAGCCGCTGCCGCTGCGCAGCGCCTTGCCTCCGCCGACCAGATCAAGGCCGCGATGGGTAACTCCAGCATCCATGGCAGCGCATATGGACCGGCGCCCGGCCCACTTCAATGCGCCCGGTCACGCAGTCCGCAGAATTGCCTCAAGCACCAATTCACTGAGCGGACGATCGAATTCACAGCCGAATTCGAACTCCTCGACCCAGGCGACCCGCGCCTCGATCGATTCGAGCGTGGCGATCTTGAGCCAGAAGCGGTCGCCCTTGCGAGCCAGGAAGACCCCCGCAATCCGCGCGCCCAGGTGGGTGATATCGCGCACTTCAACATTGGCGCGGCGCTCACCGCGGCGGAAATGCACGCTGGCCTTGAACGGCTTGCGCTCAACCCGCCGGGTGTTGATATTGTCGGACTGGGGTTGGCTGGCCATCGTTCTACCCTGTTGCTCGCGGATCGCGCTGTGCGGGCGGAGTATCGCCGAACTGGGTGAAATCGGGGTTAACGCTCAGTTCGCTGAAGCGATCGCCAGCAGCGCCGCCTCCATTGCTGCCGTGGCGCTGGTCCCATCGGGTACGTCGTTGGCGAAGAACGCGAAGATCAGCATCCGCCCGCTATTGGCACGAAACCGTCCGGACAGCGCATTGGTGGCGTTGAGCGTGCCGGTCTTGGCGGCAAGGTTGCCGACCAGCGGCGTGCCGACGAAGCGGCGCTTCAGGGTGCCATCGACCCCGGCGATCGGCAGCGAGGCATACCACTGCTCGCCCCACGGCTGGGTCGCCGCCCAGCGCAGCAGCGCGACCGTGGCGCGGGGTGAAAGGCGGTTGTAGGTCGACATGCCCGAGCCGTCGGAGAGGTCGTAGCCATGGCGGGGGATGCCGATGCGTTCGAACAGGGCTTTCTCCATCGCCAGGCTGGCATCAGCTTCCTGACCGATCCGCCGCAGCAGCATTTCGGCGCGATGATTGTCGCTGAGCTTGTTGATGATTTTCACGTCTTCGGCCAGCGGCGGAGGGACCAACGTGGCCAGCGGCTTACTCAATTCAGCTACAATGGCGGCGGCGTAGGCCGCTCCGAGAGCCCCTCGCCAGATCCGATGGCGAGGTGCGACCTTGCCTTTGATCACCACGCCCCGCGCGCGCAACATTTCGGCAAATTTGAACGCGGCGTAGTCGGCGGGATCGTCGATCCCGATCTGTTGGCGCCATTCCCCGGTACCGGAAGCAATCTCCCCGTAAAGTTTGAATTCACGGGAATTGGGCGTGTGGTCAAGACCCAGTCCGGTCGCTTCGTCGGCAGCCGTTCGCGCTTCGTTGACCAAGGTTACGTAAGCAGGTGCTTCGACCACCGGCCTCGTCCACTCCGCTCCGGGGCGTACCCGCACGGTCAGTTCGTTGCCATCGAGCGACAGGGCCGAGGCGGCTGTGGCTTCGTTGGTGCCCAAGTTGTTCCAACTCATCCCCGGGCTCCAGCGCTGGTCGGGGTAGTAACTGTCGTCGCCGATCACATCCCTGACTGTGCGGGTTTTGACCGCGACTGCGTCGGCAAGAGTGGCGAGGCAATCGACCGTACAATCGGGCGCGCTCGACATTCGCGCATCGCCGCGTCCGTAGAGTACCACGTCCAGCGCTTCGCCGTTGGCAACCAGGAACACCTGGGTCCCGGCTTCGCGGTCGGGCCGGTCGATGCCCCGCAACAAGGCATAGGCTGCGGCGGTGGTGAAAAGCTTAGTGTTGGAGGCCGGGATGAAGCGCTGGTCGGCGGCAATCGCGACCACCTCGCGGCCTGCCTCGTCGACCACCAGCAGTCCGAAGCGGGTCCCCTTGGGCGCGGTTTCGAGCGCTGTTTCAACCGCTTGCTGCTGTGCCTGGGCCGGCACGGCGAGCAGCAGGACGGCGAGGAGTAGCAGGCGTTTGAGCATCGCCGTGCAGCTTGCCGCGCGTTTCAGCGCAAGTCCACCACCTCGATCGGGGGGAGCGGAGCAGCGCCGGGCTGCTCGGCCCAGTCGCGGGTATTGAGCACCGTGCCAGCGGCGCGGAGATCAGCGACGCGGGTCAGATCGACCTCGGCGAACAGCCACTGCGCCTGGTCCATCTCGCCGATCGCGACCACCCCGCTCGCCGGAAAACCGCGGTCTGGCGGGCCGTAGACCGCAGCGGCGCCGCGGTTGGCGTCGACTGCCGGGGACCACTCGGCCGAACCCACCGTGGGCGAGTGGACCGCATAGCATTGCCCCTCGAGCGCGCGGGCCTGGGCGCCGAGGCGGACGCGCCAATAGCCGCGCTCGGTTTCGGTGCAGGAGGGGACCAGCAGAAGCTCCATTCCGGCCTCGCTGAGAGCTCGGGAGAGGAGCGGGAATTCGCTGTCGTAGCAGATATTTATGCTGATCTTCCCAAGTGATGTCTGAAACAGCCGCAACGGCCCGCCAGTGCCGCTCACCCCCCACTCCTCGCGTTCGAAACGGGTCATGATCAGCTTGTCTTGAATCCCCATTTTTCCGTTAGGCGCGAACAGTCTAGCGCGGTTTACATAGCGTCCTCCGGGCAGAGCGCAGGGCGCGCTGGCGGCAACAATGTGCAGGTTCAGACGGGCACTCAAAGCGGCATGCAGGGCGTCTACCCGCGGCACCAGGGCACTGACCGAGGCCAAACAGCCGCCGAGATCGCCCATCGTCGCGGGATCGAGCGAGGCCAGTTCCATCGCCCCGTATTCGGGGAATACCGCCAGCGCCGCGCCCCCGTCCGCAGCCTCCTCGACCCAGCGGGTGAGCTTGGCCTGGTAGGCCTGCCAATCGGCCAGCCTGTCGATCGGATACTGCGCGGCGGCGATGGTGAAGCGGCTCACAGCGCGCGCATCCAGAATTGCATCGGCTTGAGGCTCGCTTGCGTCTCGCCGTGCTCGGTCCAGGTAAATTCACCGGTCAGACCCGCGACCGGGGCATAGCCGCGCTTGCCCCAGAAGCCATCGAGCGGAACGTAGTCCGCCGGGCGCGCCGGGTGGTCGGGTGGGCGGATCACCGCGCAGAAGCTGGCCTGGCTTGCCCCCCAGCTCCGCGCCGCCGCCTCGCGGTGATCGAAAAAGGCATGGCCGATCCCTTGCCCGCGATATTCGGGCAGCAGCACGCTCTCGCCGAAGTAGAAGACGCCCGCCGGATCAATCCCGTGGCGCAGGAACGGCCCGCGGATTGTCTCGTCCTGGTCGAGCAGCGGCGAAGCGGTCGCGGCGCCAACGATCCGCGCGCCCTCAAAGGCCGCAACCAGCACCGCATCGGGCGAGGCAGTGAATTCGGCGAGGTATTCGCGCTCATAGTCGGCGCTGCCATGGTAGAGGTAGGGAAAGGCCTCAAAAACCGCGATCCGCAAGGCCGCCAGATCGCCCAGCGCGCCGTGCAGTTCCGCGCCGGCCAATGGGCGAACGCTGACGCTCAAGCACCCACCTGCGCGCACCAGTCGGCAAGGTTGTAATAGACCGTCACCCGCGCGATCCTGCCGTCCGCAAACGCGAAGAAAGCCCCCGCCGGCAAGACATAGGTCTGCCCGGCAGCCTCGGGCAGGCCTTCGTCGGTGGTCAGGTATTCGCCGTGGACCATGAACTCGGCCGCGCCGCTCAGCCCATCGTCGCTGGCCATCAGCACGATCCCTTCAAGCCGCTCGCAGTAGCAGCGCTCCATGTGGGCGAGGAACTGCCGGAACGCCGCCTTGCCCTCCTGCCGCGCCCCTTGATTGATATCATGCGCGACATCTTCGGTCAGGCAATCCAGCATCGCTTCCCAGTCGCCAGCGTTGAAAGCGGCATAATAGCGGGTCAGCAGGGCAAGGGCTTGGGCGCGGTCCATCGGGGTCTCTCGGCTGTGAATAGCCGCGCCCTAGCCGATCTCTGCCCGCTTGTCAGCGGGGTGCGGCGGCCCGGTGCCACGCTCATTGCGCCTTTTGGCAAAATCGCGTAAGGCTCGGCCGTCCGCCCCGGCCGCGTGAGTTCGCCAGACTCACTCCTGCCGGGGCTTGCCATTTCAAGCACCAAGGAATGCCCCCATGTCCCGTCGCCGCCAGATTTACGAAGGCAAGGCCAAGATTCTCTATGAAGGCCCCGAGCCCGGCACCCTGATCCAGTATTTCAAGGACGATGCCACCGCCTTCAACGCCCAGAAAAAGGGCACGATCAACGGCAAGGGCGTGATCAACAACCGCATCAGCGAGTATGTTTTCACCCGCCTCAGCCACATCGGTATCCCCACCCATTTCATCAAGCGGCTCAACATGCGCGAGCAGCTGATCCGCC
>JANOGS010000216.1:0-18747 GCA_031414115.1 Novosphingobium sp.
GGGCGCGCCACCGCGCGGCGGGAACTTCTCCTCGATCCGCCGCACCAGTTCGGGCAGCCGCAGCAGGGTCTGGGCGTCCTCGCGGAAGCGATCGGCCAGCGCCGCTTCGGGCCCCAGCTCGTCGCGGATCCAGTCGCGCACAAAGGGTGAGGCGACATCCCACATGTTGATCGCAGGGTTCAGCTGGGTCGCCAGCCCCTCGACCATCACCATCGTCTTCTGCAGCAGCAGCAGGTGCGGCTGGGTCTGCATGTCGAAATCTCGGGTGATCGCAAACAGCCCGTCGAGCATCGCCCCGACCGACAGTTCACTCACCGGCTTGCCGCGGGTCGGCTCGCCAACCGCGCGCAAGGCGGTCGCGAACTCGTCGACCGAATGATAGCTCGGGACATACTGCGCCTCGAAGTGGATCTCGGCGACGCGGCGATAGTAGCCGGTGGTCAGGCCATAAAGGATCTCGGCCAGCCACATCCGCGCGCGCCGGTCGATCCGGCCCATGATCCCGAAATCGATCGCGGCGATAGTGCCGTCGCTTTCCACGAACAGGTTGCCCTGGTGCATGTCGGCATGGAAAAAGCCGTGAGCAATTGCTTGCGTCAGGAATGCGATCACCAGGTGATTGGCGATCTGCGGCAGATCGTGCCCGGCGGCAGCCAGCGCCTCGGTCTCGCTGATCTTGGTGCCATCGATCCAGTCGATCGTCATCACCCGGCCGTTGGTCCGGTCCCAATCGATCGCCGGGATCCGGTAGCCCTCGAACCCAGCCATCGCCTCGGCGAGTTCCGATGCCGAAGCCGCCTCGCGCCGCAGGTCGAGCTCGCGCGCGGTCCAGCGCTTGAAATTGGCGATCACCGCGCGGGGGCGGAGCCGCGCTGCCTCGCCGCCCAGCCCTTCAAGATGGGCGGCGGCCCATTCGTAGGTCTCGATATCGCGCGCCAGCTTCTCGCGGATGCCGGGACGCAGAACCTTGACCGCCACCGCCTTGCCCTCAGGGGTGATCGCCTTGTGGACCTGGGCGATCGAGGCCGCGCCGATCGGCTCTTCCTCGATGCTGGCGAACAGGCTTTCCAGCGGCTTGGCAAAGCTCACCTCGATCTCGTGGCGGATCGCGCCGAAAGCCACCGGGGGCAGGCTGTCCTGCAATTGCAGCAGGTTGCGCACCGCGTCGGCGCCGACCAGATCGGGCCGGGTGGCCAGCGCTTGGCCGAGCTTGATCGCGGCGGGCCCGATCGTCTGAAAGGCCTGCGAATAGTTGGGCGCCTTTGGCTGGGAAGTGCCCAGCCTTGCGATCCGGCACAGCCGGCGTACTTGCGGCGGGGTGTTGGGATCCTTCTCGATTCCGCGCAAGGCGCCGTGCCGGGCGAGCGTGCGGCCCCAGCGCAGCAGGCGCAGCAAGTGAGTGGCGGGACGGGTCAAGCTAGATCTTCCACCCCGAATGGATCGCCACCAGTCCGCCCAGGATCGGCTCGACCCGGGTGCGGGTGAAGCCAGCAGTGCGGATCAAAGCCTCGAACTCGGGCATGGTCGGGAACCGCCGGATCGATTCGATCAGGTAGCGATAGCTCTCCGCGTCCCCGGCGATCGCCTCGCCAATCCTCGGCACCAGCTTGTGCGAGTAGAGATCATATGCCTCTCTGAACCCCGGCCACTCGGTGGTCGAAAATTCGAGGCAGTAGAACCGCCCGCCGTACTTCAGCACCCGGAACGCCTCGGCCAGCGCCTGGTCGATATGGGTGACGTTGCGGATCCCGAAGGCGATGGTGTAGGCATCGAAGAACCGGCTGGGAAAGCTCAGTTCCTCGGCGTTCTGGCGCGACCACACCAGCCCATCGAGGCCCTTGTCGAGCGCCCGCTCGATCCCGACGTCGAGCATGTCCTGGTTGATGTCCGACACGGTGACCACCGCGCCCCGGGCGGCCAGCCTAAAGGCGATGTCGCCCGTGCCGCCGGCCATGTCGAGCACCGCCTCGCCCGGCTGCGGCTTGACCCGGCGGACGAACTTGTCCTTCCACAGCCGGTGCATGCCGCCCGACATGGCATCGTTCATCACATCATAGTTGCGCGCCACCGAGGAGAACACCGCGCCGACGCGCTGTTCCTTTTCCTCAGGGGAGACCGTCTCGTAACCGAAAGATACCTGCTCGCTCATGCGCGGCGGCTTAGCTGCAAGATACCGCGCTTGCCAGTGAAAGCGTCAGCCCGCGACTGGTTCGGGCGGCGCAAAGGTGTGCGGGGCAAGATGGGCCAGATAGTCGAACTTGCCGATCTCAATCCCCTGCGCGCGCATGATCGCATAGACCATGCTGGCGTGGAAATAGAAGTTGGGCAACACGAACCCGAGCAGATAGGTCACACCATCACACTTCATGCCCCCGCCATTGGGGAAAGTCAGCACGATTTCACGGGCCGCGCCGGCTTCGAGCGCGGCGGGATCAACCGACTGCACATAGGCAATGGTCTGGTCGCAGCGTGCTTTGAGCTCGGCGAAGCTGGTCTCGGTGTCGGGCATGGCCGCTGGCTCGCCGTCACTCAGCCGCGCCACCGCACCCTTGGCGCCGTCCGAAACCATCTGGATCTGGCGCGCAAGTGCGTGCATGTCGGGCGCCAGGCGGGCCTCGATCAGCTCGGCCTCAGGTTTCTGCGCGGCGGCTTTGTCGAGCCAGTTCCTGATGTTGGTCAGCATGCTGACAAAGGCCGGCACGCTGGCCTGGTGGATCGAGATCGTCATGGGATTCTCCTCGGGGCATGTTTGCTTGCGAGTCACCCTAGGCGCGGTGCATATTAGTTGCAATACGCAACTTATAGACAAGCTGGAAAGCGCCGCCTAGCCACGATGCGATGCCTGAGCTTCCCGAAGTCGAAACCACCGTGCGCGGCCTCGCCCGCTACCTTGACGGCGAGCGGCTGGCGCGGGTGACCCCGCGCCGGGCCGACTTGCGCCGCCCGTTCCCGCCCGATCTGGTCCAGGTGATGACCGGGGCCATGGTCACCGGCCTGTCGCGCCGGGCCAAGTACGGGCTGATCCATGTCGATCGCGGGCAGACCATGGTGTTCCACCTCGGCATGTCGGGCCGCTGGCGAATCGAACCGGAGGAACTGGGCAGGCACGATCATCTGGTGCTGGAAACTGCGGCCGGGCACAGACTTGCGCTGTGCGATCCGCGCCGCTTCGGTTCGGTCGACCTGATCGCAACCGAATCGCTCGACGTCTGGCCGGCCTTTGCCGCGCTCGGCCCCGAGCCGTTGGGCGACGCGCTCACCCCCGGCCACCTCAAGGCCGCGCTGGCGGGACGCAGCGCAGCGATCAAAGCGATGCTGCTCGACCAGCGGATCGTCGCCGGGCTCGGCAACATATATGTCTGCGAGGCGCTGTTCCGGGCCGGAATCAGCCCGGTCAAGGCCGCCGGCAAGGTCTCGCGCCCGGCGCTCGAACGGCTGGTGCCCGAGATCAAGGCGGTGATCGCCGAGGCGATCGCCGCCGGCGGATCGACCCTGCGCGATTTCGCCCAACCCGACGGCGAGCTGGGCTATTTCTCCAAGAACTTTGAGGTCTACGACCGCGAAGGTCAGGACTGCACTCGCTGCGGCGCCCCGATCAAGCGACTGGTCCAGGGCGGACGCAGCACCTGGCACTGCGGGGAGTGCCAGAAATGAGCACTTCGCTTGACGATTCGCGAGGCGCTCGCTAAGGGCCGCGCTTTCCGGCGGGCTTGCCAGCCTTCCAGACACCCAATTCAAAGCTATCGGCCGCCTTCCGGCCGCACAGAGGAACGACATGGCCAATACGCCGCAAGCCAAGAAGCGCATCCGCCGCAATGACCGCCGCGCCGAGATCAACGGGGCCCGGATCGGCCGCATCCGGACCTTCGTCAAGAAGGTCGAAGCCGCGCTGGACGGCGGTGACAAGACGGCCGCTGCCGCCGCGCTTCATGACGCCCAGCCCGAGCTGGCCCGCGGCGTGCTGCACAAGAACACCGCTGCTCGCAAGCTCTCGCGCCTGACCAAGCGAGTCGCCGCGCTCTGATTCGCCGTTAACCGATTCGCGCATTTCGCGTGATCGGGCGGCACGAAAACGGAACATGGCCGGCCGGCTCTCCGCCGGCCATTTTCGTATCCGCAATGCAACCTATATGCTGCATTGCGGCGAGGCGTTGAATTCCCGCGATTCGCACCGCTTTGCCGCAACTTTCATCGTATTAACAGCAGGTTAGGCCGCCCGTCAGGAATCTCCGCAGTCGCATGGAGTCAAGGGCATTTATTTCATTTTTTTTACGCTGGCCGCCTTGCCCTGAGGGGTAATCGGTTCTTAATGCGATCTCTGCCCGACGGCGATTCCAGCCCCGGGCATCACTACACGAAACACAGATACGAAGCCGGTGTCAGGGCAGCCGGTTGAGAGCTCGCGCATTTGCGGCGGCGCGATTCATATGGGTTTGGAGCGGGGGCATAAACAAAGTGACAAGTACGGGAACCGGCGGGCCGCAGGGCAATCCTACCGCCAATATCAGGAGCGATGAAGAGCGCATGCGCGAGGAACAGGAAGCGCTTGACCTCGCCGCGGACTGGGCTGACATCAGCCAGGGGCTGAGGAAAGACCTTGGCCAGCAGCTCCATGCGCAGTGGATCAAGCCGATCGCGCTCGGCACCTTCTGCAAGGAAACCGGCACGCTCGATCTGTTCCTGCCGACCGAATTCTCCGCCAACTGGGTTGCCGACCGCTTTGCCGACCGGCTTTCGCTGGCCTGGAAGATCGCTCGGCCCGATGTGCGCCACGTTCGCGTCTCGGTGCTGCCAGGGCGCCGCGCGCTGCCTGGGCTGCGCCTTGGCCGCGACGACGGGATGCGCCGCCCGGCCAATGACAGCAACGCCCCCGCGCTCCCCGGCGACGCGCTCGGCATGGGTGCGGCTGAACTCGGCGGCCTTGGCCCGAATGGCTACGGCGGATCCTCGATCGGGCTCGACCCCTCGCTGACTTTCGCCAGCTTCGTCACCGGCGCGGGCAATGTCCTGGCGGGCAATGCCGCGCAGCGCATGGCCGCGATCGAGACCCCGCAGTTCGCCCCGCTTTACCTCAAGGCGGCGACCGGCCAGGGCAAGACCCACTTGCTCCACGCGATCGGTCATGCCTACCTCGCCACCCACCAGCGCGCGCGGATCTTCTATTGCTCGGCCGAGCGCTTCATGGTCGAATTTGTCCAGGCGCTGCGCCAGAACCAGACCATCGAGTTCAAGACCCGGCTGCGCGGTTTTGATCTGCTACTGGTCGACGATATCCAGTTCATCATCGGCAAGGCCTCTGCCCAGGAGGAACTGCTCTACACCATCGATGCGCTGCTCGCCGAGGGCAAGCGCCTGGTCTTCGCCGCCGACCGTGCGCCGCAGGCGCTCGACGGGGTCGAGCAACGTTTGCTCAGCCGCCTTTCGATGGGCCTCGTCGCCGACATCCAGCCCGCCGATATCGAGCTGCGCCGGCTGATCCTCGAGCACCGCCTGCAGCGCTTCAGCCCGACTCACGTTCCCGCCGATGTGGTCGAGTTCCTCGCCCGCACGATCAACCGCAACGTCCGCGAGCTGGTCGGCGGGCTCAACAAGTTGATCGCCTATGCCCAGCTCACCGGTCAGGCAGTCTCGCTCCAGCTCGCCGAGGAACAGCTTACCGATATCCTCTCGGCCAACCGCCGCCGCATTACCATCGACGAGATCCAGCGCACCGTCTGCCAGTTCTACCGGGTCGACCGCACCGAGATGAGCAGCAAGCGCAGGGCGAGGGCAGTCGTCCGCCCGCGCCAGGTCGCGATGTACCTCGCCAAGGTGCTGACCCCGCGCAGCTATCCCGAGATCGGCCGCAAGTTCGGCGGCCGCGACCACTCGACCGTGATCCACGCGGTGCGGCTGATCGAGGACCTGCGCACCCGCGATGCGGATATGGACGGCGATGTCCGGAGCTTGCTGCGGCAACTGGAGAGCTGAGCTGAGCGGTTATCCCCGCCAAATCCGCAGTTCCCGCAGAGCTTGTGCTCAGGTTTGCGCACAGGCTTGTCCACTCACCGCGCGGTCATGCCGCCATCGACCACCAGCTCGCTACCGGTGGTAAACGCCGCGCGATCGGAGGCGAGGTAGACCACCGCGTCGGCCACGTTGCCGGGATCGCCCAGATGCCCAAGCGGGTGCATGGCGGCGACGATGGCCTGACTTTCGTTGTTGCCAAGCTGCTGGGCCGCAGCGAGGTCGCTGACCAGGTGCTGGCCCATGTCGGTATCGATCACGCCGGGGTGAACCGAGTTGACCCGGATTCGCGCCGGGGCGAGTTCCATGGCGCAGCCCTTGGTGAACAGCCGCACTGCGCCCTTGGTGGAGTTGTAGCAGGCCGCACCTGCGGCGCCGCGCAGCCCCGCAACCGATGAGAGATTGATGATCGCCGCGCCGCCGCGCCACTTCGCGGCGCGCTCAGCCAGCAGCGGGATCGCGGCGCGGGTGCCCAGGAACACCCCTTCGACATTGACCGCATGGAGCCGCCGCCAGTCTTCCAGCGTGGTTTCGATGATCGGCTTGAACAGCCACAGTCCGGCGTTGTTGACCAGGATGTCGAGCCCGCCCAGCTCGGCCTTGATCCACTCCATGGTCGCGGCCCAGCCATGCTCGTCGGTGACATCCTGGGCCCGGGCGATCCCGCCGATCTCGGCGGCGAGGTCTTCGGGTGCGGCGAGGTCGGTCACTGCCACTTTCGCGCCTGCTGCGGCCAGCGCCCGCGCGGTTGCCGCGCCAAGCCCGCGCGAGGCGCCGGTTACCAGCGCGATCCGTCCATCAAGGTCTGCCATGCTTCACACTCCCACTGCCAGCTTTTCGCGCAGCTCGCGCCGCATGAACTTGCCGCTGGCGTTCCTGGGCAGCGGCTCGTCCAGCACCCAGACAAACCGCGGCACCTTGTGCTTGGCGAGGTGCGCGGCGCAGAGCGCGCGCAGTTCTTCCGCCTCCAGCACCGCCCCCGCCTTCGCTACCACCGCGGCGCCCACTTCCTC
This sequence comes from Novosphingobium sp., assembly GCA_031414115.1. GTDB lineage: Bacteria > Pseudomonadota > Alphaproteobacteria > Sphingomonadales > Sphingomonadaceae > Novosphingobium. Next base: position 7,020 of record JANOGS010000216.1, read on the forward strand.
GCCCATGCGTTCGTCGGGCACCGAGAACACGCAGCATTCTGCCACTGCCGGGTGGCGGTAGATCGCGGCTTCGACTTCGCTGCAGGCGATGTTCTCGCCGCCGCGGATGACGATGTCCTTCTTGCGATCGACGATGTGGACGAATCCGTCGGCATCGATCCGGGCAACGTCGCCGGTGTGGAGCCAGCCGTCGGTGATCGCCGCAGCCGTCGCGTCGGGACGGTTGAGATAGCCCTTGATCACCGAGGAGCCCTTGACCCACAGCTCGCCGGGCTCGCCAGGGGACACTTCGTTGCCCGCGTCGTCGACGCATTTGGCGACGAGGTTGGGCATATAGGGTCCGGCGCTGCTGGGACGATCGACGAAAAAGTCGCCGCCGCAAGAGGTGATGATGCCGCAGGTTTCGGTCATGCCATAACCGGTCGAGGGGTGGGCGGTGGCGACCTTGGCGTCGATCTCCAGCACTTGCTCGGGCGGCACCTGCGCGCCGCCGCCGGACATGTTGAGTAGGCTGGAGGTGTCGGTCGTGGCGAAATCCGGGTGGTTGATCAGTTCGCGCGCCATCACCGGCACCCCGCCGATCCCGTTGCAGCGTTCGGCCGCGATCAGCCGCAGCGCCTCGCCAGCGTCCCAGCGGTACATCAGCACCATGGTCCCGCCCAGCGCGCTTGCGGCATAGGCGCCGCAATTGTTGGCGGTGACGTGAAACAGGGGCGTGGTGATCAGCGCGACCGGCACCGGCGGCTCGGCCGGCGGGGCAATGCCGGTGGCGCGTTCGGTGGCAAGCGCGGCGGAGGCGCCAGCATAGAGCAGGTTCATCAGGTTGGCGATGCAGCCGCGGTGGGTGAGCTGCGCGCCCTTGGGAAAGCCGGTGGTGCCCGAGGTGTAGAAGATCGAGCAATCGGCGTCGGGATCGATCGTTACATCGGGCATCGCGCCGCCATGCGCGGTCACTTCGCTCCACGGCGTGACGTCCGCCGGGCATTCCGGCAACCGCACGCCGACCAGCTTCATCGTCCCGGCAAGATCCGGGCATTGGCGGAACCGCTCAAGCCGCTCGGCGTCGGTGAACAGCACCTTGGGCGCCGAATCGTCTAGCGCATAGGCCATTTCTTCGGCGGTCCACCAGGCGTTCATCCCCACCGAGGCGACACCGATGCAGGCCGCCGCCCAGTAGATCAGCATCCATTCGGGATAATTGCGCATGGCGATGGCGATCCGATCGCCTGGTTGCACCCCTTGAGCGGTAAGCCAGGCGGCGATCGCGGCGACCTGGGCGTGGGCCTGGGCATAGCTCATCCGCTCGTCCTGGTAGACGATGTAGGTGCGGGCCCCATAGGCGGCGGTCGAAAGCCAGAATTCGCGGACGCTGGGCGGGGCATGTCGGTAGGTCAGCAGGCGCTGGCCGAGGATCTCCTCCTCAACCACCTCAAACTGACCGCCCGGCCCGGTCAACTCCGCGCGCGCGCGGCGCAATTCAGCGTAGTGCATGCTCTCTCCAGCGGTTCTTTTGTAGCGGCCAATCCAGCAGAGCCAGGGCTTGCGCGCAAGGGTGCTCTCGCATTGGCGGCAGATAGGCACTAAGGCGCGGCGGATGGCTCTTCCCCCTGACCGTCTCGAGCGCTTCGCCCGCCATATCGTCCTGCCCGAACTGGGCGGGGCGGGGCAGGTGGCGCTCAGCGAATCGCACGTGGTGCTGATCGGCTGCGGCGGGATCGGTTCGCCGGCTTTGCAATACCTCGCCGGGGCCGGGGTCGGGCGGCTGACACTGGTCGATGACGACGTGGTCGATCTGACCAACCTGCAGCGCCAGACAGTGTTTCGCGAATGCGATATCGGCCGGCCCAAGGCCGAGCTGGCAGCAGAGTGGCTGGCACGGTTTGATGGAGTCCTCGAGGCACGGGCCTACGTAGGGAGGATCGGGGGGGGCAACGCGGCGCGAATCCTCGAGGACGCGCATCTTGTGCTTGATGGATGCGACAATTTCGCGACTCGTTTGGCAGTTTCGGATGCTTGCGTGCGGGCGCAAGTGCCGCTGACCAGCGCGGCGCTGGGGCGGTTCCAGGGCCAGGTCGCGAACTTCGCGGGGCACCTGGAAGGGCAGTGTTGCTACCGCTGTTTCGTTGGCGATGCCTTCGACGCTGATGATTGCGATACCTGCGCCGCCGACGGGGTGCTGGGCGCGATGGCGGGAATGGTCGGGGCGTTTGCGGCGATGCAGGCGGTGCGGGTGTTGGTCGCCGGCAAGGCGACACTGGGCGATCCGCAGTGGGGCAAGCTCCACCTGATCGAAGGGCTGGTGCCGTCGCTCAGGACAATGCGGATTGCCAAGGATCCGGAATGCCGGGGCTGCTCAGCCGCCTAGCAGCTCCGCCACCCAGGCCGGAACCACTTCGCTAGCCAGGCCGAGTCGCGATTCGTGGAACCAGCTGGAACCCTGCGAGCGCTCGAGATTGAGTTCGAGCGTCCTCGCGCCAAGTTCGCGGGCGTCGCGGACGAATCCTGCGGCAGGATAGACCGCGCCCGAAGTGCCGATGCTGACGAACAGGTCGGCGCTGCGCAAGGCGGCGTGGATCTCGCCCATGCGGTAGGGCATTTCGCCGAACCAGACCACATCGGGGCGCAAGGCGCGGGCAGCGCAAACTGGGCAGGGCGGGCGCTCGATCAGCGGGCCGGTCCAGCGCGAGCGCACGTCGCAGCTGGTGCACCAGGCGTTGAGGTGCGTGCCGTGCATATGCAGCACCCGCCCCGCGCCTGCCCGTTCGTGCAGATCATCGACGTTCTGGGTGACGATCAGCAGTTCGCCGTCCCATTCCATCTCTAGCCGGGCGAGGGCTTCATGCGCCGGGTTGGGCTGCTTCGCCTGGATCGCGGCGCGGCGCATGTCGTAGAACCGCAGGACCATGTCGGGATCGCGGGCAAAGCCCTCGGGCGTGGCGACATCCTCGACCCGGTGCTGCTCCCACAGGCCGCCGGCCGAGCGGAAGGTATCGATCCCGCTCTCGGCGGAAATCCCTGCCCCGGTCAGGATCACGATGTTGCGGATGTCTCGCGCCATCAAAATTCCTCGTCACCCTGAACTTGTTTCAGGGCCCATTTCTCCCCATAGACCGGAGGGTAGTGGGGCACGATGGGTCCTGAAACAAGTTCAGGATGACGGTTGGAGGTGGGGTTGGCCAGAATCGGCATCATCGGCAGCGCAGGGCGCATGGGGGCGGCGCTGGTCGAGGCGATCGCGGCGGCGGGCGAGGTTCACGCCGGCGGGATCGATCAGGGCGGCGATCCGCTGGCGCTGGCAAGGCTGAGTGACGTGCTGGTCGATTTCTCGGTCCCTGGCGCGCTTGAGGCCAACCTCGATGCAGCAATGGTTGCGGGCGTGCCGATCGTGGTCGGCACCACCGGGCTGGAGGAGCGCCACCATTGGCTGTGCGATGCCGCCGCCGAGCAAGTCGCCGTGCTCCAGACTGGCAACACCTCGCTCGGCGTCACCCTGCTCGCCCACCTGGTTCGCGAGGCCGCCCAGCGGCTGGGCGAGGATTGGGATATCGAGATCGCTGAGACGCACCACCGGATGAAAGTCGATGCCCCCTCGGGCACCGCGCTGCTGCTCGGGCAGGCGGCAGCGGAAGGGCGCGGGATCGCGCTGGCAGACCACTCGGCCCGCAGCCGTGACGGCATCACCGGGGCGCGGGCGAGCGGTGAGATCGGCTTCGCTAGCCTGCGCGGCGGCTCGGTCGCCGGCGACCACACCGTCCACTTCCTCGGCGATGACGAACGCTTCAGCCTCACCCACCTCGCCGAGAACCGCCGCATCTTCGCCAAGGGCGCGGTGCGGGCAGCGCAGTGGCTGATCGGCCAGCCAGCCGGGCGCTACACCATGGCGCGGGTGCTGGGTCTGGGTTGACAATGGCCGCTATTATGTACATAATCCTGTCATGGATATTGTCTCTTTCACCGATGCACGCAACAACCTGAAGGCAGTGCTCGATCGGGTTGTCGCCAATCACATGCCCACGGTGATTTTTCGCCAGAAGGGGCAAAGCGTGGTCGTGATCTCCAAGGAAGACTACGACCGCATGAACGAGACCGACTATCTGTTTTCGAACCCAGTCAATGCCCGGCGCCTGCGCGAGGCGGCAGCACAGATGGATGCGGGCGGCGGCATCGAAGTCGATCCGAAGATTTTCGAAGCGCCTTGAAGCTACTGTTCTCCACCCGCGCTTGGGAGGACTATCGCCACTGGGCCGATAGCGACCACAAACTGCGCGAGCGGATAGACGGACTGATCGGCGATTCCATGCGCTCGCCGTTCAAGGGAATTGGCAAGCCGGAACCACTGCGAGGCGAGCTGGCAGGCTGGTGGTCGCGGCGAATCGATGATGAACATCGCATGGTCTATCGCGTGCAAGGCAAGGGCGATGCGCAGGTGCTGGAGATCATTCAGTTGCGCTTCCACTACAGCAAATGACCAAAGCCCAGATCTTCGAATTCTTCCGCCGCCTCGCCGAGGACAATCCCTCGCCCGAGACCGAGCTGGAATTTGGCAATACCTATCAGCTGCTGGTCGCCGTGGTGCTTTCGGCGCAGGCGACGGACGTGGGGGTCAACAAGGCCACCCGGGCGCTGTTTCGCGAAGTGAAGACGCCGCAGCAGATGGTCGTGCTGGGCGAGGACGGGCTGAAGGCGCAGATCAAGACCATCGGTTTGTTCAACACCAAGGCGAAGAACGTGATCTCCCTCTCGGAAATCCTGGTCCGCGACCACGGCGGCGAGGTGCCGGCCGATCGCGATGTGCTCACCACCTTGCCCGGCGTCGGGCGCAAGACCGCCAATGTGGTGATGAACTGCGCCTTCGGGACCGAAACCTTCGCGGTCGACACCCACATCTTCCGCGTCGCCAACCGCACCGGCATGGCCAAGGGCAAGACCGTGCTGGCGGTGGAAAAGGGGCTGGAGAAGAAAGTTCCGGCGCCGTTCCGGGTCGGCGCGCATCACTGGATGATCCTCCACGGACGCTACGTCTGCAAGGCGCGGCGGCCTGAATGCTGGCGCTGCGTGGTTGCCGACTTGTGCGGATTCAAGCCGAAAAGCGAAATGAAATAGGGGTACGCGCGGAGGCGCAGAGGCGCGGAGAAGAGTAAGAGATTATCTCACGCGAAGACGCAAAGACGCGAAGATGTTGTACTTGGCCGAAGGCCCTTCAATCAGCCCAACCGATCCGCTTTGCGCAGCGCAAGATTTGAAAGGGGCTTCGCCGCAAGCGCGACATCTTCGCGTCTTTGCGGCTTCGCGTGAGTCAAATCTCGCTCCGCGCCTCCGCGTGAACCAACCCTCCTACTTCTCCTCGAAGTTCTCCGGATCGAGCTCCAGCCCGTCCCGGCCGTCCGCGGCGGTGTGGGCCGGGGCGTGGGGGTGTTCGACGAATTCGGGCTCCTCAACCTCGAGCATGCCTTCCCACTTGGTGATGACGCTGGTCGCCACCGCGTTGCCGACCACGTTGGTGGCGGTGCGGCCCATGTCGAGGAACTGGTCGATGGCGAGGATGATCGCGACCCCTTCCACCGGCAGCCCGAACATCGCCAGTGTCCCGGTGATCACCACCAGGCTGGCGCGCGGCACCGCTGCGATCCCCTTGGAGCTGATCATCAGCGTCAGCAGGATCATGATCTGGGTGCCGATCGAAAGGTCGATGCCATAGGCTTGGGCGATGAAAATCGTCGCGAAGCTCATGTACATCATCGAGCCGTCGAGGTTGAAGCTGTAGCCCAGCGGCAGAACGAAGCCCGAGATCCGCCGCGGCACGCCGAAGCGGTCGAGCTGCTCGAACAACCGGGGCAGCGCCGCCTCGCTGCTCGCGGTCGAGAAGGCGATCATGATCGGCTGGCGGATATAGCGCATCAGCGTCCAGATTCGCCGCCGCAGGAACAGCGCGCCGATACTCAGCAGGATGATCCAGAGGATCAGCAAGCTGGCATAGAATTCAACCAGCAGCGTCAGGTAGGTCTGCAGGATCGAAAGCCCGCTCGCCGCGACCACGTTGGCCAGCGCCGCGAACACCGCGATCGGGGCATAGCGCATCACATAGCCGGTGATCTGCAGCATCATTTCAGCCAGCGCGTCGGCGCCCTTGACCAGCGCCTCGCCGCGTTTGCCGATCGCCGACAGCGCAACCCCGGCGAACAATGAGAACACCAGGATCTGCAGGATGTTGTTGGTCGCCAGCGCCTCGAACGCGTTCTTGGGGAACACTGAGAGGATGAACTCGGTGGCCTTCAATTCCTTGACCTCGCCCACCGCAGCCGCAGCGGCGGCATCAGGGATTGGCGCACCCACGCCTGGCTGGAACAGGTTGACCATGATCAGCCCCAGCCCGATCGAGATCAGGCTGGCGGTGATGAACCAGGCGATCGCGCGGAACCCGATCCGCCCCAGCGCGGTGCTGTCACCCATCTGGGCGATCCCGACGACGATCGTCGAGAGCACCAGCGGCGCCACCAGCATCTTGATCAGGTTGAGGAAAATGTCGGACAGCAGCTTGAACCAAGGGGCGATGGAGGCCTTGATCGTCGCCGGATCGACCGCGGTGTTGAGCACCTGACCGACGATCACGCCCAGCACCATGCCGATCAGGATGTAGAATGTCAGGCGCCGGTCCATGGCGGTGCGTTCCCTTGGGGTTATTGTTGTTTTGGGAGAGTTAGCAGGCGGCGGGACAAGGGCAAGCTGGGAGTGAGCATCAACGCGACACGCGATCCTCTCCATTTTTGCCGAATGGCACAAATGGGGAGATGGATGGCCCGTCAGGGCCAGACGGTGGGGTTTCGGCCTCGCCGCATTACCCCTCCGTCAGCCCTGCGGGGCATTTCGAGTCACGTGCCTCGAAATGCCACCTCCCCATTTGGCTTCGCAAAATGGAGAGGATCGCCAGGTCAATTAGTCCGAACTCAGCGCCGCCCGCGCAATCCGCGCGTAAATTCGCGCCAGCACCTCGAGGTCGGCCACGGCCACCGCCTCGTCGCGCTTGTGCATGGTGGCGTTGTTCAGGCCAAACTCGATCACCGGGCAGAGGTCCTTGAGGAACCGTGCGTCGGAAGTGCCGCCGGTGGTGCTGGCTTCGGGCTTGATCCCGGTCTCGGCCTCGACTGCGGCGGCGACCAGTTCGGAAAAGGCGCCGGGCGGAGTCAGAAAGGCCTCGCCATAGACCACCGGGCGCGCGGTGCCGCCGTGCTTGGCGGCAATTGCGCTGACCCGCTCGCCCAGCCCCTTGCCGGTGTGGAGATCGTTGAAACGGATCGACAACCGGGCATGAGCGCGCGGCGGGATCACGTTGGTGGCGGGATTGCCGACCGAGACGTCGGTAACTTCGAGGTTGGAGGCCTGAAACCAGTCGGTGCCGGAATCGAGTTCGATCGCATCGAGCTCGGCGAGCATGGCGACCAGCCTGGGGATCGGGTTGTCCGAAAGATGCGGATAGGCGACATGGCCTTCCTTGCCTTGCACTTCCAGCCAGATGTTGGTCGAGCCGCGCCGCCCGATCTTCATCATGTCGCCCAGCCGATTGACCGAGGTCGGCTCGCCCACCAGGCACAGGTCAGGCAGCGCGCCGACGCTGCGCATGTGGCGGATCAGTTCCTGCGTGCCAAAAGTGGCCGGGCCTTCCTCGTCACCGGTGATGACGAAGCTGATCGTGCCGGCTTCGCGAGGCACTTCGCGCGCGGCGGCAACCATCGCCGCGATCGCGCCCTTCATATCGACCGCGCCGCGCCCATAGAGCAGCTCGCCGCGCACTTCCGGGGCGAACGGCGCGCTTTCCCAGCCCTCGCCCGGCGGGACGACATCGACGTGCCCGGCAAAGGCGAAGTGACGGCTGCCTTCGGGGCCATGCCGGATCGCGAACAGGTTCTCAACCGGCCCGTCGGGCGCTTCCCCGGCGGAAAAGCGGTGCACATCGAAGCCCAGCGGCTTCAGCTGCCCTTCCAGGCAATCGAACACCAGCCCGGCTGCGGGGGTGACGCTGGGGCAGGCGATCAGCGCTTCGGCGAGTTCGAGGACGGATGGCTGGGTCATGACGCTGTCCCGCATATGGTGTAAGCTGGCGCCACACAAGCCGGAGCTCCCCATGCCCAAACTCGATCTTGATGCGATCGCCCAATCCAACGCCACCGGCTATCCCGCGCCGTTCGATGCGGCGGTGCAAGGCCGCTGGTGGCGCCGGCTTGCCCCGGCGGGCGGGCTCACCGCGATGGGGGCGAGCCACGTCGTGCTGAAACCTGGCGCCTGGTCCAGCCAGCGTCACTGGCACGACGACGAGGACGAGCTGTTGGTCATGCTCTCTGGCGAGGCGGTGCTGGTTGAGGACAGCGGCCGTACCGTGCTGCGGGCGGGCGATGTAGTCGCCTGGGCGATGGGGGTAGAAGATGGCCATCACCTGATCAACGAAAGCGCGGTTGATTGCAGCTTCATTGCGATCGGCGCGGGCAACCAGGATGGCACCGGCGCCTATTCGGATATCGACATGACCTTCGACGGCGATGGCTACTTCCACCGCGATGGCACACCCTATCCCGCAAAACGGAAGCGCTGAACTACTTCTTCTGCGCCGTTTCAGTCTCGAACTGCTCGATCACCCATTCCTCGGTCTCAGCAGCGGCGATCCAGCTTTGCATCCATTCGTGCTCCCAGACTGCTTCCATATAGGCGAGCGCGAAGCCGGGGATGCCGACGCCGTAGGTGATGAAGCGGCTGACAATCGGCGCATAGAAGATGTCGGCCGCGCAGAAGCTGCCGAACAGGAACGGCCCGCCCTTGCCGAACCGCGCCCGCGCCTCGGCCCACAGCGTCAGGATCCGGACGACGTCGGCCTTGGCAGCGTCGGTGATTTTCCAGCCTTCGACCCGGCGGCGCACGTTCATCGGGCACTCGCCGCGCAAGGCCTGGTACGAGCAGTGCATCTCGGCGGCGACCGAGCGGGCCATCGCCCGGGCATCGTCGGCCTTGGGCCAGAACCGCTCGCGCCCGACCTTGTCGGCGAGGTAGTCGACGATCGCCAGGCTGTCCCAGACCACCGCCTCGCCGTCCCACAGCACCGGGACCTTGCCTGAGGAAGGCGCGATCGCGTCGGTCCCTTTCTTCACCGCGTCCCAGTCATCGCCATAGAGCGGGACCTGGATCTCCTCGAAGTGGAGCCCCGATTGCTTCGCCGCCAGCCAGCCGCGCAGCGACCAGCTGGAATAGTTCTTGTTGCCGATGATGAGCTTCATGGCTTGCGCGCTAACCATTCAGCTTGGTACTGTCGAGTCTGAACCAGTTTGAGAGCTGAATTGACTCTGCCGCCCTTCCACCTCGCTTTCCCGGTCCACGATCTTGCCGCCGCGCGGGCGTTCTGGGGCGGGGTGATGGGCTGCGCCGAAGGGCGAAACTCAAACCAGTGGGTCGATTTCGATTTCTACGGCCACCAGATCGTCGCCCATTGCACGGGCGAACGGGCCAGCGATGCGGGCCGCAATGCGGTCGATGGCCACGGGGTGCCGGTGCCGCATTTCGGGATCGTGTTGAGCATGGCCGAGTGGCAGGCGCTGGCGCAGCGGCTGCGCGGGGCGGGCGTAGCGTTCGAGATCGAGCCCTGCGTGCGCTTCAAGGGCGAAACCGGCGAGCAGGCGACGATGTTCTTCCGCGACCCCAGCGGCAATGCGGTCGAGATCAAGGCCTTTGCCGATCCGGCGCAGCTGTTCGCGGGCTAGAGCGCGACGGTCAGCGCGCGTCCGGTTTTCTGCGGACGTAAAAGAAGCTTGCGGTTTCTTTCCATGGTTCGCCATTCAGCGAACGCTCTTCGCGAAAATGCAGCCGCCCGTCGGCTTGCGGGGTAAGATAGGTGGTGACCCGGACGTGGCCGGAGGAATTGCGGCGTTCCAGCGTATAGACCAGACCGTTCTCGCCAAGTGGATAGCCGAAGCGTGAATTGCTGGTCCCGCCACTGCCATAGTTCTGGTAGGTAAAGCGCTGCTCGATGGCCGAATAACCGAGGATGCTGTGCGACATAGTGTCATCGCTGCTGTCGCTGGTCGCGCAGACCACGAAAGCACGGTTGCGGTACCATTCGCACTGCTCGCGATAGGTCGCCTCGTGCCCCGGGATCGTCCAGTCACCCACGACCGTTGCCAGCCGTGCTTCGACTTCGGCCGGGTGGACACGGGTAGCACCCGCCTGCGCCAGCAATGCCAGGGCAACCGCAGACTTGAAGAAAATCACGCAATATCTCCTGCCGTCATGCGCGCAATGCTATCATCTTTGAATTGCCGTGTCTGCCGGGCCGCAGGCAATCTCTCGTTGCGGATCAGCCCAGCGAATCTTCCAGCACTGCGGTGCGCAATTCGACGATGCCCATGCCTTTCTCGGCCGAAGTGACATGCACCACCGGATAAGCGGCGGCGTGCTTCCTCGCTTCGGTCTGGGTGGCGGCCAGCACGGCCTCCAGCTCAATCGCCTTGATCTTGTCGGCCTTGGTCAGCACCAGGCGGTAGCTGGCCGCGGACTCGTCGAGCATCCGCATCATCTCACGGTCGACGTCCTTGACCCCGTGGCGGGCGTCGATCAGCAGCAGGGTGCGCTTCAGCACCACCCGGCCGCGCAGGAAATCGCGGACCAGCCGCTTCCACTTCTCCACCACCGCCAGCGGTGCCTTGGCATAGCCATAGCCGGGCATGTCGACCAGGCGCAGCTTGGTCGGCTCGCCAACCTCGAAGAAGTTGAGCTCCTGGGTGCGGCCCGGTGTGACCGAGGCGCGGGCGATCGCCTTGCGTCCGGTCAGGGCATTGAGCAGCGAGCTCTTGCCGACGTTGGAGCGCCCGGCAAAGGCCACCTCGGGATGGTCCGGCTCGGGCAGGAATTTCAGCGCCGGGGCGGAGAGCAGGAACTCGACGCGGCCGGCGAACAGGCGCCGGGCCGGTTCGGTCAGGTCATCATCCTCGCTCACGTCTCCCGCGCCCGCGCGCGTTTGCCGTCCTCGGCATCCTTTTCGTTTTGCGCCACCAGCTGCGGGTGCCGCGAGTAGAGGTATTTCTGCTGGGCGATGGTCAGCACGTTGGAAGTGATCCAGTAGATCAGCAGCCCCGCCGCGAACGGCGCCATGATGAACATCATCATCCACGGCATGATCGCGAACATCTGTTCCTGCACCGGATCCATCGGCGCCGGGTTGAGCTTGAACTGCAGCCACATGGTGATCCCCAGCAGCACCGCCAGGATACCGATCCCCAGCCAGGCCGGCACGGTGAAATCGAGCAGCCCGAACAGGTTGAGAATGTGCAGCGGATCGGGCGCGGACAAGTCCTTGATCCACAGCGCGAACGGCTGGTGGCGCATTTCCACTGCCAGGATCAGCACCTTGTAAAGCGCGAAGAAGATTGGGATCTGCAGGAAGATCGGCAGACAACCGGCCAAGGGGTTTACCCCTTCCTTCTTGTAGAGCGCCATCACCTCTTCCTGAAGCTTGGGCTTGTCGTCCTTGTAGCGTTCCTGGATCGCCTTCATCTTGGGCTGGATCGCGCGCATCGCCGCCATGCTCGCGAACTGGCGCTGGGCGATCGGGAACATCACCCCGCGCACGATCAGGGTCAGCAGGATGATCGCCACGCCGAAATTGCCGGCGCCCAAGCTCCACGATCGTCCGATCTACCGCCCGCTACCCGCCGCGCTCGCGAAGCAACTCGACGCCAAGACCGTGTTCGCT
>JANOGS010000217.1:0-5209 GCA_031414115.1 Novosphingobium sp.
CGCTGGATGAAGACCAAGCCGCGCGACGCGATCATCATGGCCACCAAGGTCTCCGGCCCCAGCCACGTCTGGTTCCGCAGCCCCAAGCGCGAGGGGATGACCGCGCTTGACCGCCGCAACATCATGGTCGCGGTCGAGGACAGCCTGACCAAGCTCGGCACCGATTATATCGATCTCTACCAGACCCACTGGCCCGATCATGAGCTGGCCTATGAAGAGACCATGGAAGTGCTCGAAGAGCTGGTCCGGGCCGGCAAGGTGCGGATCAACGGCTGCTCGAACGAGACCAGCTGGGGGCTGATGAAGAGCCTGGCCGCGTCGGAGCGGCTGGGGGTCGGGCGTTACCAGACGATCCAGAACAATTTCAGCCTCAACAACCGCCGCTTCGAAGACGAGCTGGCGCAGGTTTGCAGACAAGAAGGGGTGAGCCTGATCCCCTATTCGCCGCTCGGCGGCGGGGTGCTGACCGGCAAGTACCAGGACGGCGCCCGGCCCGAGGGCGCGCGGTTCAGCGCCTACTTGGCGATGGAAGGTCGCCAGGCGGCGATGGGCCGGCGCTTCGTCAACGAGCGGTCGCTCGAATCGACCGCGCGGTTCATGGGAATCGCGGCTGAAGCCGGGATGAGCGTCGCCACGCTGGCGGTGGCCTGGTCGAAGCAGCACGATTTCGTCGCCTCGACGATTGTCGGGGTGACCGCGGAGGACCAACTGCCCGATATTTTCGCGGCGGCCGATCTGGTGCTGCCAGACGATGTCATGAAGGCGATCGACAAGGTCTCGAAGGAAATCCGCTACCCGATGGGGTGAAGAACCCCTCCGTCATCCGAAATGCGAATGCCACCTCCCCATTTGGCTTCGCAAAATGGAGAGGATCAAGGGTAGAAAAGGTCCTCTCCATTTTCGCGTAGCGCAAATGGGGAGGTGGCAGATGCCGCAGGCAGCTGACGGAGGGGTACTACTCTGGAATCAGGAAGGATTGGCGGCAGCGCGCAGGCGCTTGAACACGCCGAAGCGCTTTTCGGCGACGATCGGGACGATCACCGACAGCGCGATTCCGCCCAGCGAGCAGAACCCCAGCCAGATCGCCATCAGCGTGCCGCCGGCCTGGTACATGCCGTAAAGCACGGGGACCGCGAGCACGATGCCGCGCAGCTCGTTGAGCATGAACATGACGAAGGCTGACTTCAGCAGCAGGTCGGCGAGGGAGGCGATGGTGGCGCTCATGGCAGCCTGAATCGCACAACATTCTTAGGAAACGGTTGATGCGCCCGGCGGATTGCCTATCGCCCCTCGGGTGAGCGCTCTTCCGATCCACGCGGTGCTGCCCGATCTGCTCGCTGCCTTGCGCGAAGGCAGCGGTGCGGTGCTGATCGCGCCGCCGGGGGCGGGCAAGACCACCGCGGTGGCGCCTGCGCTGCTGGGGGAGCCGTGGTGCACCGGCACCGTGATTGTGCTTTCGCCGCGCCGGGTAGCTGCGCGCGCGGCGGCGGAGCGGATGGCCGAGCTGCTGGGCGAAGCGGCGGGGGAGACGGTGGGCTACGTCACCCGGCTCGATTCCAGGCGCTCAGGCCGGACCCGCGTGGTGGTCATGACCGAGGCGATCTTTGTTGCCACGATCCTTACCTATCCCGAGCTTGCGGGGGTTTCGGCGGTGCTGTTCGACGAAGCGCACGAGCGGCACCTCGACAGCGACCTGGGTCTGGCGCTGGCGATCGAGGCCCGCGCGGTGCTGCGCGAAGACCTGCGGCTGGTGGTGATGAGCGCGACCATCGACGGGGCGCGGTTCGCCGACCTGCTGGGGAACGCGCCGGTGGTCGAAAGCGCGGGCAAGGCGCATCCGCTCGCGATCCGCTGGCTTGGGGCGCGGCCCGAACTCAGGATCGATGATGCCATGTGCACCGCAATCCTCACCGCCTGGCGCGAGGAGAGCGGCGATCTGCTCGCCTTCCTCCCCGGCGTTGGCGAGATCGAGCGGACCCGCGAGCGGCTGGCCGAGAAGCTGCCCGCCGCGCTGGTGCTGCCGCTCCACGGCCAGTGCGAGCCCCAGGCCCAGCGCGCCGCGATCAAACGCGACCCGCAGGGCCGCCGCCGGATCGTCCTCGCCACCGCGATCGCCGAGACTTCGTTGACGCTCGATGGGGTTGCGGTGGTGGTCGATGCTGGTCTCTCGCGCCGCGCCGAGTTCGACAAGGCGGCTGGAGTGACGCGGCTGGTCACCCATCGCGCCAGCCAGGCCGCCGCCGCCCAGCGCGCAGGCCGGGCGGCGCGGCAGGGGCCGGGGGTGGCCTACCGCTTATGGGAAGAGGCCAGCCATGCCGGGCGCGGGGCGTTCGATCCGCCGGAAATGCTCACCTCGGACCTGGCGCCTTTGCTGCTTTCCTTGGCGCAATGGGGTGCAGCGGAGCCCGCGAACCTGCCCTGGCTCGATCCGCCACCGGGTGCAGCATTGGGTGCAGCAACGACAGCATTACAAGCACTTAATGCGCTAGATGGAGCAGGCAAGATCACCCCGCACGGGCGCAGCATGGCGGCGCTGCCGATGGCTCCGGCACTGGCCCATATGCTGCTGTATGCTGCGCAGCATGGCGCGGCGGAGGATGCAGCAAAACTGGCGCTGCTGCTGCAGGAACGCGGACTGGGCGGACGCGGCGAGGACCTGGCCGCACGGCTTGAGCGGTGGAACCGGGATCGCAGTGCGCGTGCGGAGGCGTCGCGCAAGCTGGCTGGGCGCTGGGCCAAGCGAGCACAAGAGCTTGCCGGCAACGGCCGGGGAGAGCCGCCGCCGCTTGGCGTGCTCCTCGCCGAAGCCTACCCCGACAATATCGCCCGGCGCCGCGATGCGAGCGGCGAGGTCTGGCTCGCGGCCGGGGGCAGGGGGCTCAGGCTTGATCCCACCGCAACGCTAGCCCGCGCCGAGTGGCTGGCGGTGGGTGAGGCCCAGGGCGAGGCGAATGGCGCGCGGATCACCGGGGCGATTGCGCTCAGCGAGGCCGAGGTGACCCGCTGGCTGGCCCATCGGATCGAACGCAAGTCTGCCTTGCGCTGGATCGCCGAAGACAACCGGGTCGAGGCGCTGCTTGAAGCACGGCTGGGGGCGATCACCCTGTCACGCGGGCCCGATCCGGGGTCAGATGCGGCCGCGATTCGCGACTTCGTGCTGGGCAAGATCCGCGCCGAGGGGCTGAGCCTGGTGCCGCTCGGCAAGGCCAGTGGGGCGCTGCTTAGGCGCGTGCGCTACGCCGGCATAACGGCGCTGGCCGAACCGGCGCTGCTCGCCGATCTTGACCAGTGGCTCGGCCCGCTATTGACGCGGCGGCTGGATCAGCTCGATTCGGGCAAGCTCAGCGAAGCCCTGCGCGCCCGGCTAGACTGGGCCGCCCAGCAAGCGCTCGACAAGCTCGCCCCAGCGCAGTTCACCAGCCCGGCCGGGACCAGCCACGCGATCGACTATGACGATCCCGCCGGGCCTTCGGTTGAACTCAGGGTCCAGGCGCTGTTCGGGCTCGACCGCCACCCTACTTTCGGCGAGCCGCCGCGTCCGCTGCTGCTCAAGCTGACCTCGCCCGGCGGCAAGCCGGTGCAGACCACCAGCGATCTCCCTGCGTTCTGGCGCGGCTCGTGGCGCGATGTGGTCAAGGAGATGAAGGGCCGCTACCCGAAGCACCGCTGGCCCGATGAGCCGTGGCGCGAGGTGCCCAGCCTCAAGACCAGGAACGCATTCGAGCGGAAGTGAGTACGAGCGGGACTTGATTTGCGCGCCGATTCGAACCAAAGCCTCATAATGCCAGCACGCATCTATCAGCGCCCCAAGAACGCCATGCAATCGGGCAGGGCCCTCACCGACCAGTGGATCCTCGAGTTCGCTCCTGCCGAGGCGCGTAAGGCTGATCCCTTGATGGGATGGGCCGGATCGGGCGACACCCAGAGCCAGGTCCAGCTGACCTTTGAAAGCGCGGCCGCCGCCCAGGCCTATGCCGCGCGCCACGGCATCGAGGCTCAAGTTCATGCCACCCCGCCGCAGCGGCTCAAGCTCCAGACCTACGCCGACAACTTCCGTTAGGCCTAATTCGGGGACAGTATACTAATTAGCGGATGCGGCCGCGGTCCGACCGTGGGGCTGGATAGCTAATTAGTATACTGTCCCAGAATTAGGCTCAGGCTTGCTTTAACGCACGTCCGCCGCCATATGGCGCGCCGGGAGTCGGTCGGGCGCTTGCGTCCGCCAACCTGGTCAGGTCCGGAAGGAAGCAGCCACAACGGGTTGCGGCGGGTCGGCCGGCTCCTTTTTTCCTTACACAGCCTTCGACTTTTGTAAGGCCACCGCCTAATCAGATCGCAATGGACGATTCACCCGAGAATTTTGGCGACGAACCCGAGGATGAGGGGCCTTCCGCGGCTGAACTGGAGTCTGCCGGGCAGGAATCGATGTTCGGCGCCCCCGAACCGGCGCCGCCTGCTCCCACCCCCGTCGTTTCCACCCAGCCCTACCGCGTGCTCGCGCGCAAATACCGCCCGCAGACCTTTGCCGAGCTGATCGGGCAGGACGCGATGGTCCAGACGCTGGGCAACGCGATTCGGCGCGAGCGGCTGGCCCATGCCTTCCTGATGACCGGGGTGCGCGGGGTCGGCAAGACCAGCACCGCGCGGCTGATCGCCAAGGCCTTGAACTGCATCGGCCCCGACGAACAGGGCGGGCCGACGATCGACCCCTGCGGAGTTTGCGAACCCTGCGTGGCGATCGCTGAGGGCCGTCACATCGACGTGATCGAGATGGACGCCGCCAGCCACACCGGGATCGACGACGTCCGCGAGATCATCGAGGCGGTGCGCTATGCGGCGGTCTCCGCCCGCTACAAGATCTACATCATCGACGAGGTTCACATGCTCTCGCGCCAGGCCTTTAACGGCCTGCTCAAGACGCTGGAAGAGCCGCCGCCGCATGTGAAGTTCCTGTTCGCTACCACCGAGGCGGACAAACTGCCGGTGACCGTGCTGAGCCGTTGCCAGCGCTTTGACCTGCGGCGGATCACCGCGCCGCTGCTGGCGCAGCACTTCGCGATGATCTGCGCCGCCGAAGCGGTCGAGGCCGAGGCTGAGGCGCTGGCGATGATCGCCGCTGCGGCCGAGGGCTCTGTCCGCGACGGGCTTTCGATCCTCGACCAGGCGATTGCCCATGCTGACCTTGGCGGGGAAGGGCGGGTCACTGCGG